>JBDHHL010000395.1:0-4580 GCA_039589375.1 Gemmatimonadota bacterium
TTCGTCGCCACAGAAGGACCACAGCGAACACGAATTAGCGGCCCAATGAGACTGACGCTTATTCATCCTTGCATAGGCCGTCGCGCCGGCGATAAGTGGTATATCCGTAGCTGGCAGATGGAGCCCCTAGCGCCCGCCGTGCTCGCCGCTCTAACGCCCAAGGAAATCGAGATCAAGTTCTATGACGACCGTCTCGAAGCGATCCCCTACGACGAGCCTACAGACCTGGTGGCACTGAGCGTCGAGACGTATACGGCGATGCGATCCTACCAGATCGCCAGCGAGTACCGAAAACGGGCGGTCCCGGTCGTGATGGGCGGCTTTCATGCAACGCTCTGCCCCGACGAGGTGGCCGAGCACGCGGAAGCCGTTGTCGTGGGGGAGGCCGAGGGTCAGTGGCCCCAAATCATCGACGACTTTCGGCACGGCAGACTCGATCATGTCTACAGGCGCCACGAGCGGCCATCGCTCGACCAAACCCGCTGCGAAAGGGACATCTTCAGGGGTAAGCGTTACCTTCGCGTGAGGCTGATCGAGGCCGGCCGCGGCTGTCACCACTGCTGCGATTTCTGCGCCGTCCAATCCTACTTCCATTCCACGCAAGTGCGGCGACCCATCGATGCGATCTTAGAGGAGATCGAGGCGGCCCGGTCGAGAGCGAACTTCTTCTTCTTTGTGGACGACAACATCGCCTCCAACATCGACGACGCGAAGCAGCTCTACGAAGCCCTGGCTCCCTTGAAGATCCGCTGGGTCTCCCAGGCCGGTATCGCCGCCGCTCACGACGAGGAGTTTCTCGACATCATCTCGCGAAGCGGCTGCGAGGGCCTGCTCATCGGTTTCGAGAGTCTCGACGACGCGAACCTCGGACAGATGAACAAGACCTTCAACAAGATGGACGGCGGCTACGAGGTGGCGCTGGCCAACCTGCGGCGTCACAAGATCCGTCTCTACTCTACATTCGTATTCGGCTACGACAGCGATACTCCGCAGACGTTCGCCGACGTGCTGGAGTTCGCCGAGCGGCACCGGTTCTATATGGCGGCCTTCAACCACATCACGCCTTTCCCCGGCACACCGCTCTATGAGCGCCTGAGCCGGACCGGACGACTCCTTTACGAGCGGTGGTGGACGGATCCCCGTTACAGCTACAACCAGGTCCCGTTCACGCCCAAGCTGATGGAACCGGACGAAGTCCAGCGACTATGCCTGCAAACCCGAGCCGACTTCTACTCGATCCCAAGCATCGCCCGTCGCTTTCGCGACCCCGTGAACCGGTCCAGTTTCTTCATGGCCCGCAACTTCCCGCTCATCAACCTGATCATGCGCAAGGAAGTCCAACAACGCGATCGCCTGCCACTGGGGGACGAGGGCTGGCGGGGCGAGTTGATTCCTGCGGAGAGAGCCGCACAGGCGAGGTCGCGTTTTGCGGTTTGAGGTCGCGCGGGCCGAGGACGACGCCGATCTCCTCAACCTCCTCAGGGAGAACCCCATGGCCGGCGAGATACAGGTTACTCTGGAGCGCGAACCGAGCATCTTCCTGGCCGCGCGCATCGAGGGCGAGAATCATCAGATCGTTGTGGCACGGGACGAGAGTTCCGGTCAGATCCTCGGAATGGGAAGCCGTTCGGTAAGGACCGCATGCGTGAACGGCCATCCGCTGCGCCTCGGTTACCTGAGCCAACTGCGGACCGCCAGCAGCTTGCGGGGACGGAGACAGCTGCTGACCAGTGGCTACGCCCTGGTGCGTCAGCTGCATGAGGATGGCCAAGCGCCTTTCTACTTCACGACTATCGTCGCGGACAACCGCCCTGCCCGGCGCCTTTTGGAGGCCGGGCTCGAGGGCCTTCCCAGGTACCGAAGCTTGGAACCGTTCGTGACGCTGATACTGCCGGTCACGCGTAAACATGGACCGGTCGGAACGGGGCTCACTCTTCAGCGAGGCGACGAATGCAACCTGCAAGAGATCGTCGACTGCCTGCAGCGCAACGCGCGCCGGCACCAGTTCGCGTCCTACTGGCGCGCCGAGGACCTGCTCAGCCGCGAGAGAACGCGAGGGCTGCGACTAAACGACCTCTTCCTGGCCCGTCGCGATGAGACGGTCGTCGGCTGCATCGCGCTCTGGGACCAGAGCGAATGCAAGCAGACCGTCGTCCGCGGCTACAGTCGCAGACTCCGCATCCTGCGACCGCTGCTAAACCTATCCGCACCGTCGATAGGCCGGCCCAAACTCCCACCACTGGGAGTTGCGCTGCGCAACGCGTTCATCTCCCACGTCGCGATCGACGAAGATGAACCGGAGGTTCTGCTCGAGCTTCTCACCGCCGCATACAACGAATCGGTCGAGCATCGCTACGACTACTTGATGTTGGGCTTCGCCGAGCGAAACCCCCTGGCCGCTGCAGTCAAGCAGGCGTTTCCCTATCGCGAGTATGTGAGCATTCTATATGTGGTTCACTGGGAAGACGGCGCTGAAGCTGCCAGTGCCGTGGACGACCGGATGCCCCATCCAGAGGTGGCCACGCTGTGAAGGGACGGCTCCTGCCGCGTCGCGAGCTCACTCCAAGCGAGGAAGACGCGATGTATGACGTCTTCCGCGAACATTTCGGCGGGGTCACACGCGACCGTTTCCGCAAAGACCTCGACGAGAAGAACTGGGTCATCCTGTTGAGCGAGCAGCCCAGCGGTTCGCTCCTCGGCTTCTCTACCCTTCACTTCTACGAACGCATCTACGACGGGAGGCCCATCAGCGTCGTCTACTCGGGCGACACCGTCGTGAGAGCCACCGCGTGGGGACGCTCTGTGCTATCGCAGGCCTGGATCGGTTCTGTGAACTACCTGCGACGAAAGTACGCGAAGGAACGGCTCTACTGGTTTCTCCTCGTCTCAGGTTACCGCACATACCGTTTCCTCTCGATCTACTGGCGCGATTTCTATCCGCGACACGACACGCCGACGCCGACGCCGACCCGGGACTTGATGAATTTTTTGGCGCGCGACCGCTTCGGGCCGCTCTATTATCAGGAGGATGGAATCGTGCGCTTCAGCGCGCCGCAGATCCTGCGGACGGAGCTTCGCGGCATCCCTCCGGGTCGGCTCGCGAGCCCGCATATCGCTTTCTTCGCCCGAAAGAATCCCGGACACGAGCGCGGTGATGAACTCGTTTGTCTGGCGGATCTGTCCTACGAAAATCTCACGCCCGCCGGCCGGCGCATGTGGAATGCCGGAGAGCGGGACTCGCAGCTGGTGCAGCGCGACCCGTGAACACTCGCGCCACTTTGGCGAACCTCGCCTGGCTCGCCATCAACGGCAGTGGCTATAAGCGCTTTCGAGCAGCCCTCGGTCGACCGCGAGACGTTCAGGAGTCGATTCTCAACCGCTATCTCCGGCACAACCAGGACACTGCTTTCGGCCGCACGTTCAAGTTTTCGGACATCCGCTCGGCACATGATTACCAGGAGCGCGTCCCGCTCTCCACTTACGACGACTACCGCATCTATGTCCAGCGCATCGCCGGAGGGGAAAGTGGAGTGCTCACGCGCGAGCCCGTAAAACTACTCGAGCCGTCCAGCGGGTCCACGAGCGCTGCCAAGTGGATTCCTTACACTTCTTCTTTGCAGGCCGAGATCCGAGCCGCCGTAGCGCCGTGGCTGTTCGATCTCTTTCTCGGAAATCCCGACCTGCTCCGCGGCCCGGCCTACTGGTCGATTACGCCTGCCCTTCGTCGGCCGGGCGAATTTTCCTCCACCGTGCCAATCGGCTTCGAGCAAGACAGCGCCTACCTGGGCGGCGCGTTCGCGCGCCTGGCTGGCGAGACGCTGGCGGTCCCCGGTTCCGTTCGGGCCATCGAGGACATGGAGCCGTTTCGTCGCGTGACTCTGCTCTTCCTGCTGAAGAGCGGCGACCTCCGCCTGATCTCCGTCTGGCATCCAACGTTCCTGACACTGCTGCTGGCCCCGCTTTCGACCCTTTGGGACGAACTGCTAGTCCACATCGAGCGCGGTTTCCGTATGCAGTGCCCGTCAATCGACATCCCGGCCGACCGAACGCGAGCCAGGCAGCTCTCAGCGATCGAACCCACGGATCTCAGCCGAATATGGCCCAACCTAGGGCTGATCAGCTGCTGGGGTGATGGCCACGCACAGATCCATCTGGGCGAGCTGAGGAGCCTTTTTCCCCGGGTCGAGATCCAAGCCAAAGGACTCATCGCTACAGAGGCGTTTGTGAGTCTCCCGTTTCAGCAGACCAAGCCGCTGGCGATCGCCTCGCATTTCTTCGAGTTCCTCGACTCGGACGGGCGCCCCCACTTCGCCTGGGATCTGGAGGACGGCACCGAGTACTCGGTCGTGGTAACGACCGGCGGCGGCCTCTATCGGTATCAGCTGCACGACCGCATCAGGGTCACCGGGTTCCTGAAGCAGACTCCATGTATACGCTTTCTCGGCAAAGAAGACCGTGTTTCGGACCTGTTCGGTGAAAAGCTCAGCGAAGGCTTTGTCGCGGAAGGCATCGCCCGCGCGCTCGCCGATGTCGGCGTCGAGCCGCGATTCGCGATGCTCGCCCCCGAAACCAGCGGCGAC
>JBDHHL010000396.1:0-5115 GCA_039589375.1 Gemmatimonadota bacterium
CTCCCGCATCGTTCTGGGCGCGGACATCCGATCCGTGCGCAAGACCGAGGCCGGCTACGCGGTCCTGACCGGGGACGACGAGCACGACGGGTATAGCGATGTGGTCCTGTCGATGCCGGCGTGGACAACGGCGCGCGTGCTCGGTGATGAGTTCGCCTCGGTTAAGACAATGATGGAGTCCGTGCGCTACGTGAGTTCCGGTACCGTCTTCTTCGCCTACCGCCGTAGCGATCTGGGCGAACGGCTGCGCGGCTACGGCTTCTTGGTTCCCAACTGCGAAGATCGCCGTATCAACGGTGCGACCTGGATCACCAACAAATTCCAGCACCGCTCTCCGGATGATGGGTTCCTCGTTCGTTGCTTTGTCGGCGGGGATCGGACCGCCCAGCAGCTGGAGATGGACGATCAGGCGCTGGTCCGGGTTTGCCGCGACGAACTGCGCGACATCGCCGGCCTAACCGCCGAGCCCATCTTCAGCCGCGTCTACCGCTGGAAGCAATCGAATCCGCAGTACGACGTGGGACATGCGGCCCGTAGCGCCGAGATCGATGCGGAGCTAGCCAAGCACCCGGGCCTTCACGTTACTGGCAGCGGCTTTCGCGGCATCGGCTTGCCTGACTGCGTGAGGGACGGCCGCGAGACTGCGCGTCGCCTGCTCGGCCTGGAGGTCTCGTAGAGCGGACAAACCCGCTCACAGGAACGAGGGAGGCTCTCCCCATTTCGCGCCGAACGCGATCTCACTCAGCGCCTTTCTGCGGCGAGGCGCTGTCTCGCCTTTCAGGTACTTCTCCGGCAGCCGATTGACTTCGCCCGGATAACCGATCACCGTCATCGTTCCCGGCTCGAAACCCTCGGGAAGCAGTTCTTTCTTTAGCCGTGGGGCATCGAAACCGCCCATCTGGTGCATCACCAAACCGGCCGCGTATGCCTGCAGGAACATGTTTTCCTCGGCCGCTCCCAGGTCTCTAAGCGCGCTCCGATTGGCCTTTTCGTTGTGAGAAAACGCTGTTCGGTAGGCCGATGCGATAAGCACCGGCGCTTCCAAAGCCCAGGCGTTCCCTGGACTCAGGTAACCTCGAAGCCGCTGCAGCCACTCCGCATCCTCGGAAGTGGCCACAAGGAAGCGCCACGGCTGCTCGTTGAAGGAGGATGGAGCCCAGCGGGCCGCTTCTAGTACGCGTTCCAGCTTTTCGGGCTCCACCGGCGTGCCGGCGATGGCGCGCGGGCTCCAGCGGTGACTTATCAAAGGGTGAATGTCTATGTCGGTCGGGGCAGGGCGCCCGTGGCTCAAGTTGATTGTCATGACTCGTCAACCTCGGTCTCCGGACTCCAGTTCGCGCTGGAACCGTTCCACCTCGATCAGCTTGGTGACGTGCTCGTCCAGGCGGTAGTAGGCGTCCTCCAGCCGAGCCAGTCGCTCCTCCACGTCGCTGCGGGCCGCCGGCTTGTTCGCTTGGATCGCGCCGACCACGTCACGCACGAGCGGTCGTAACACGAAGTGGGTCGCCAGCGCGACGCCGGGGACGCCAACGGCGAATACTATTCCCAAGATTGGTATGAGCAGCGGGTCGATCATTCTTGCCTCCTGTCAGGGTCGCCTTCCCGGCCACCGGGCTCGCCGTCCGCGAGTCCAACTATCTCCAGAAGCTTGAGCGCGTTTCTCGATGTGGCTATGCCGGCACGCAACTTGTAGTCGAAGGAAATGATCGGGCCTTCCGAACCTTCCTCTATGGTCTCTCGGAAGTGTACCGGGACGCAAGCGGCCGATAGCTCGTCCGTCTCCGCGAGCTGCAAGTCGTGCGAGGTCACGGCTCCGATAGCGTGCGTCCCCAGCAGATGCGAGATGACCTTGCGAGCCGCGATCTGACGCTCGACGGTGTTCGTGCCCTGGAAGATGTCGTCGAGGAGGTACAGCATGGCCCCGCTGCCATCCGACGTGACGCGCCGCGCCGCCTCCACAACACCCTTCAGCCGCTCCAATTCCGCTCTGAAGTGCGAGAGCCCCTGCTGCAGTGAGTCGTGAACTCGCATGCTCGACTCGAGCTGAACCGGCGGCAGGCGCATGGCCGACGCGCAGACGGGCGCACCGGCGCGGGCCAGCACGACGTTGACGCCGATCGCCCTCAGCAGCGTGCTCTTCCCCGACATGTTGGAGCCCGTGATCAGCAGGAAGCTGCCCGGCGGCCCGACGCTTACGTCGTTGACCACACGGACATCGTCCGACAGCAGAGGGTGCCCCAGGCCCTGCGCCTCGAGCATCGGCGGGTCACCGTCGGTGACCTCAGGAAACGCCCAGTCGGGGTTCTCGAATCGCAGGGTGGAGAGCGCAGCCAGCGCGTCGACCACGCCGAGCGCCTCTAGCCATGGTCTCACCCGGCGCCCGGCCGCCTGCTGCCATCGCTCTAGCCGATGCAGCACGTGAAAGTCCCATAACGTCAGCGCCTGGATCGGCACGTAGAGCATCGAGTAGCGGATTTCGGACAACCCCACGAGTCGGTGGAGGCGTTGCATCTGAGTGTGCGCTGCCAATCCGCCGGCCGTTAGCTCCGACTGCGACCGCGTCAGCAGAGGCGCCGTAAAGGACGTCGTCGAGAGCAACTGGAATAACTCGGCATACTGCTGGAAGGCACTCTCTCGGGCGAACGCGCGATTGAAGGCTTCGTGGAGCTTCCTCCCTGCCGTGAAGGAGACGAACAGGTTCACGGTCAGCGCGATTGCCCATGTCACGTAGGGTACGGCGCCGGCAGCGTTGAGGACGATGAGCGAGGCAGCCACGAGGGGAAGCAAGCGCGAAGTACAGACCAGCCCCCGCCGAGATGTGAGCCACGGGTCACCTTCGGCCCAGCCCAGGAACCGCTCGACGTTGCCGGATGTCGTCTTCGGCATCAAGCGCCCCCGCACGGTGATTGCCTCTCGCGCGTCGATCAGCGTCGCGAGCTCCGCCGCCGCGGCCTGACGATCCTGCACGATCGCCGACGCAGCAGGCTCCATCAGGTAGGTGCAGAGCTTGGCACTACCCTGAGGCGTGCCGACGGTGCTCAGCAGGCTGGAGAGCGAGGCGCGGCCGAACAAGTCCAGGTCGGCGACGATCGGATGCTCGGGGTCCGGAGCGCCATACTCCCAATCCGGCAGCGCTCCCCAGTCGCGTGCGATGCGGCTAAGGCCTTCCTCGTTGAGCTTGGACAGACGGTCGAACCAATCGCAACGCCGCTTGAGTTCGTTATGGTGCACGACCAGCACTACGAAGAGAAGGGCAAGCACGATCACCGTCGCAAGCCACGGCAGGCTGACCCGTGCTCCCGGTTCGAGCTGCCAGAACAGCGTACCTCCCGCAGCCAGGAACGCGATCAGCCTGGCGTGCGCTATCCAGCGAGAGCGCGCCGTACAGCGGTCCCGCTCGTGCGCGAACCGCTCGCTCCGCTCTTGGTACAGCCGGGCCGCCGTGCTGGATTCTCGTGCCATGCCCACCATTGTCTGTCGGCGAACGTGGCTTCGCAATGGTTGGCGGCTATCTCGCCCGGGTTGAAGTGGTCGGGAAGACGCGGTAAGCTGACGATGCCCGTCGAAGTCTCAACGCGAGCTGGGAAGGATCAGATGGGAAACAAGCACGAGACTGAGGGAGATGCCGTGGCTCTCGACAGAAGCGTGAAGGGACGTTTTTCGAACCGAGTCGCCCTGGTGGTTCCCGAAAGAGGGAACGCGAAACTAAGGCGGTTGATCGAACGGGCCAACGCCGACGACGAGCTTTATGCCCTCTGGATCGCGGCAAACGTCACGGCCATCGATCGACTTGGAATGACCGATCACGGTCCGGTTCACGTGAAGATCGTCATGAACCTTGCAGTAAGGATGCTGAGGCTGCTGATGGAGCGGGGCGTCGAGCCGTCGATCGTTTGGGACTACGGGCTCGAGAGGCACGATGCCGAGGTTGTGGTCGCCCTGGCAGCGCTGTTTCACGATGTCGGGATGTCGATCCACCGCGCCGATCACGAGGCGTTCTCGTTGTTCATCGCCCAGTCGAAACTCGGTGACTATCTCGACGAGCTGTATACACCACCGGAAGCCACGATCGTTCGCTCCGAGGTCCTGCACGCAATCATCGCCCACCGGGCGGGTGGAGAGCCTCTGACGCTAGAGGCGGGTACCGTGCGCATCGCGGATGCCCTCGACATCGCGAAAGGACGCTCACGCATTCCCTTCGAGTCCGGTGCGATCAGCATTCACTCGGTGTCAGCCGCGGCGATCGACGCGGTGCGCATCGAGCCGGGAACCAAGAAGCCGATCCGAATCGTCATCGAGATGTGCAACTCCGCCGGCGTCTTCCAACTGGACGAACTGTTCCGAAAGAAGTTGGGCGGCAGCGGGCTCGAACCTCATGTCGAACTCGAGGCGCAAGTCCTGGGAGAAGGCGAGAAGCGTTTGTTGGAGCGGTTCGAGCTGTAGTCCCTGCCGTCCCCGTCGAGCGGCTTCAAGTCTTCCAGGGATTGTCGCGTGACCGGCGCACGGTAGATTGCTGCTCCGTGAGGGTAAGGACTGATGCGCAGTCGAGTTGCGGTTATCCACCTTCTTTTGTTACTGGCAATCCCACTGCCCGCTCAGGCACAGGAACTTGTCATCGAGCGGTGGCTGATCAACGGTCCGATTCCCGCGCCGGCCGATTCGAGCCGCGTCATTCGGGACTATCTGGGCGGCGAAGCCTCGGCCATGCCCACCGTTGGCGATCACGGGTGGCGGGAGATCGCAACGGATGCCTTCGGAAGGGTGGATCTGAACGACGTGTTTGCCGGGTCGAGCGCTGCTTGGAGCGCAGCTTATGCCCACGCATACGTGTTCTCTCCGGAAGACCGTACGGTATTGCTGGTGGGCGACAGCGATGACGACCTGACGGTCCACGTCAACGGCCAGCGGGTATGGCTGAACGTCGTTGCCCGCGGCCTGGGAAGAGGGAATGACACAATCACGGTACGCCTGGCCGAGGGATGGAACGGTCTTCTATTCAAGGTACTGAACCGGACGGGCGGCTTCGGCCTGCTGGGACGACTGGCTCCGGCCGAGAGCGGCGGCGTTGAAGGACTGCTGCTCTCCACCGCGCGCCCGCCCGGCATGATCGCTCAC
>JBDHHL010000397.1:0-4787 GCA_039589375.1 Gemmatimonadota bacterium
CCAAGCGGTCTACGGGAACGTCGATGGCTGGGACATACGCGATCGCTTGCCTGAGACGATCGAGGTGGAGCGTCTGGGCCACCGGATCGCCGTGGTCCACGGCCACCAGTGGGGATCGCCGCGTACGGAGGATCTGGTCGATGCGTATCCCGACTTCAGCGTGATTGTATATGGCCATACCCACCAACCGCTGGTGGAGGCGACACCGGGAATACTGGTGGTGAATCCGGGAAGTGCCGGGCAGCGACGTTTCGGTAGGCCTGTCTCGACCGGGTTGCTGGCGCTCGAGCGCGGCCGGCCGCCCGTGGCGAAGCTGATCGATCTGTTGTGACGGACTACTCCAGTTCAACTACGACGAGCTCGAACAGGCGCTCTCTGGTGACCTGCTGCTCGCGCACGAGGTCCGACACTTCGATGGCGATCTTGTATTGCCCGGGCTCGCTGTCGAGAAGTTCGATGCTCATGTACTCCGGCACGCGCATGCCGTTGAACTCCACGACCCGCTCGTAGGTTAGCTCGATCTCGTCCTCGTCACCGAAGCCGAACGCACCTGCAACGCGCGCCAGCACGCCTTTGCCTTTCGCATCGGTTACGCTCAGCGTGACCCTGTAGTTGGCGAAGCCGTCCTGGTCCGTCGCGAGCCCGTAGACTTCCCAATAGACGGCCACGGGCAGATCGCGGTCGAACACGGCCGTACGGTTCGCCCTTATGGCGAAGCCGCGGCGATCCAGAGGCTCCTGGCTCCTGGGAGTGACCGCATCGGCCAGCAGCATGTCGCTCAAGGCGAGCGTACCGTCGGTGAACGGCTTGAGCTCGAGCGTGTCGCGGTGAACGGCTGCCTTGTCAAGGGGCGCTCCGGCCTCGAGGCTGTAGGTGAACCGGCCAGCCGGAAGCGGTAGCGAGAACGTGAGCGCTTTCGGCTCCGGTTCTGCGGCCGTGCTCAGCGTGCGGCGGAATACCTCCACGTGCTCGGCGCCGGCGAACAGAAACAGCCCCAGGCTCAGCGTGTCCGGCATCGACAGCAGGCTGTCCCCTGGTATCTGCGAATAGAAGTCGACTTCGACGATCGAGTCCGTGGCGCCCCGAAACCGCACCACCTGAACTGGGAAGTCGAACAGTTCGAAGCTAGTGCTGTACACAGCGGGTTCCACCTCGCGCGCTTCCTCCTCGACGAACTTCGAAGCAGAACTGAGCATGTGGCTAGCGTGCCGGTGGCGTAGCTGCTTCTGGAAGATGAAGTTCGGGAGCTCCCATCCGTAGTTCCAGAAGATCCAGCGGCCGCCGGCCTCGGCGAGCCCCCCGCCGCCTTCCATAGACGCGTCGCGTTGTACCTGCCAGACGCGCTCTGGCGCTCCGTAGCGGACGAAGATATGGCCCTGCTCGGTATCAGCGCCCCAGCGGCCCTCGGAGGGGTCCTCGAAGAAGATGTCGGCGAAGGCTACCCTGGCCAGGTGTGCCGTGCGAACCTCGTTGCCTGGGCTGAGATACAACGGATCCGACTTCCGCCATAGTATCTCTTCGATCCACCTTCGCGCTTCTTCGTTCGCGCCCTCGTATCGTTCCGCGGACCCCTCACGTAGCACGTAGGAGACGTCTCGGTAGTGGCTCGCGATGTCGGCTCCGGCCAGTTGGATACCCCTGTCGAACTGCGCCTCCGCCAACGAGTCGACGCCGATCCGCTGGTAGACGAGCCCCAGCGTCATGTAGCCCCACGGGTTCTCGGGCGCGGCCTCTTGGAAGTCCATCGCCAGCAGCCGAGCCTCCCTGTGGTCGTCGCGCTCTATCAGATGGGCCACCAAGCGGCGGAACGCTCCCGCATGCGATGGGTCAGCTTCCAGAGCGCGGCGGAACGCGTCTGCCATCTCCTCGAAATCGTCCTCGCCCTCCTCCGAGAGATCCGCAGCGTGGCGGAAGTACTCGTTGAACTCGCGGGGCCGCGTGAAGTTCAGACAGAAGTCGCCTAGGCTGCCGCACTCGGGAGTGAAAACCGGGAGGTTGGGGACAAATACCAGGTACCGGGTGTCCAGGTAGATGTCCTCGGCGTAGAGGCCGAGCTCGTACCACAGGTGAGCCCGTTCTTCCGGGGTCACTTCCTCCGGATGCTCGATTACGGCCCTCTTTGCCCGGTTGAGCACTCGCCGGGCGTCGAAGTGCATCTGCTGCTTGCGCATCAGCTGGCCGAGCGCCAACAGGTAGCTGGGGTCCTTGGGATCGAGCTGCCAGGCTCGGCGCAGCGCTTTGTCGGCCTCCAGGCGCTGCTGGAAATCAGTCTCTCTACCGCTGGCTATCTCCCCCAGAACCGTGCCGAGCATCCCCCAGCCGGGCGCGTAGTCGGGCTCTAGCTCCGTCAGCTCGCGCAGGTGGGCGAGGGCTGCCGTGGTGTCGCCCGCGGCCAACTCGGCCAGCGCGCTGCGGTAGAGTTCCGGCTCTTGGGCGGTTGCCGGCGTACCCGTAGCGAGAGCGAGTAGAAGCAGCAGCGCCACGGTCGCACCGCGCACCCGCGGCCGCGCGTGAACTTCGACAGAATGGAGCATCCCTACAAATCTATCCACGTGCCCGAATCGCGTAAACTTGTATCCTTGGCTGGTCCTACTCCTCACGGCAGGAACACGGCTCTCACTGTTCCGGCTCGCCTGCCTGCTTCTTCAACTCGGCGACCGTTCGCTGTCCAACGTAGCCCCGCTCGGACAGCCCTTTGTCGGATTGGAACGCCTCGAGCGCCCTAAGTGTGCTCGCATCGAGCCGGCCGTTGATGTCCTCGGAATAGTACCCGTGCGCGGTCAGCAGTTCCTGTAGCTCTCGAATATCCGGGCCGCGCTGCGGATAGACTGGCCGCGAGCCGAGGGGCTGGTATATGTCGTTGGGGTGGAAGACGTTCATGAAGACCCTGTATACACGCTCCAGTTCCAGGATTGGTGCTACGTGGTCTTCCACCCGAAGATCGATATAGCGGTCGTCGCCGCCACCGTAACCGCCCCCTTCCTGAACCACCAAAAGACCGGCACCCTGTCTACCTCGCCGGTCACCACCCGCCGCTTGGGCCGCCTTGAGAGCGTCGAGCAAACGCTCGGCCAGCGGCTTGCCCATCTCTTCGGCGCGCACGTAGGCCGCGGCCATGCTGTCGACGACCTCGGGCCCCGCGAGGATGTTCCCCTGCGTGCTGAAGCTCTCGCCCGATCGCATGCCGGCCCACGGGATGTTGCGGCTTCCTGTGAATTGGGCGACGCGGCACTCGGCATCGACGATGCCGAACTGTCGACTCTCAACCAGCGAGTCCGTCTCGATGAAGTGCTGCTTCACCTCTTCGGGCGTTGCCCCCTCGGCGAGGAGCTTCAGAGCGCGGGGCTTGAAGGTGACGTTTGCGTTTGCCTGCGTGGCGATGGCGCCGACACCCGCGCTGGCTGCCGGCACGATCGCACCCGCAGCTACCACGCGCGACTGGATCGCCACACCGAGCTGGCCGCTGGCGGGGTCGCAGGCGACGATGCTGAACGTGGAGAGGGGCGGCGCGCCCTCGTCCCCAGACTGCGCCACGAGTTCGGCGCTGGCCGCGAAGACGAGCAACAGCGGTAGGGCGAGGCGCTCGGCTCGCCGGCCTCGGGAAATCAATGAATGGCTGGTGTGCAGCATGTGTTTCACGCCTCCTGGTTTGTCTGCTGGTTCAGCTTTCGAAAGCCCTCCTCGACTGCGGGCATTCTTCAGCGCTGGCAACCCGAGCAAAAGAAGAGGGAGCGCCCAGCGAGTACGGCGCGCTCGATCTCCGCACCGCAGCGTCGGCAACGTTCGCCGGCCCGTCCGTAGACATCCAGCAGGTTCTGGAATTCGCCGCTGCCGCCCAGAACATCCCGGTAATCGCTGAACGACGTACCGCGTCGCTTGACAGCGCTGCGGAGCACCCATCGGATGGCGTTGCGGAGGCGTCCGACCTCCGCCGTGTCCAGGCTCGAGGCCGGACGGCGCGGGTCCACCTCGGCAACGTGGCAGGTTTCGCTGGCGTAGATGTTCCCGATTCCCGCGATTCGGTTCTGGTCGAGGAGAACGTTGCGAATCGGTGCCCGCGAGTTGGCCAGGAGGGCGGCGAAGCGCGCCGGCGTGAAGCGCCGGGACAGCGGCTCAACGCCGAGGCGCCTATCGATCTCCGCCCAAGCAGCCGGATCGAGAATCCAACTTCGCCCGAAGCGACGAGTGTCGAAGAAACGGAGTACGCCTCCGTCGGCAGGTTCTCCTACGAGCACGCTTAGGGAGAGGTGGCGTTGGCTTCCCAACCTTGACGGCGGCCCCCAGGTGAAGCGGCCGGTCATGCGGAGCTGGGTCACCCATCGATGCCCGTTGTCCAGCTGAGCCGTTATCCACTTAGCGCGTCGCCCGACGTTCTCGATGCGACGTCCACAGAGGGCGCGACGGAAGCCCGCCGGCGACATCGGTTCGACGACCTCTTCCCGGTGAACGCGCAGGCGGAGTACGCGGCGACCGGCAACCGCGTCGTTCAAGCCTCGTGCGATCGTCTCGGCCTCAGGAAGCTCATGTCGCGGCGGAAGTACTTCCCATCGAAACGGATTGCGGCGGCGGCTGCTCGCGACCTCTCGGCGGCCGTGCTCGTATCGAATCCAAGCCCTACGACTCCCAGGACCCGCCCGCCGCTGGTGACGAGTTGGCCCTCGGGGTCGCGGCGTGTCCCGGCGTGCAGGACGATCAAGTCGGGGTCCTGTTCGAGCGACTCGGGTATTTCGATCACCTTCCCTTTGTCGTAAGAGCCCGGATAGCCCCCGGAGGCGAGCACCGTGCAC
>JBDHHL010000398.1:0-7210 GCA_039589375.1 Gemmatimonadota bacterium
TACGTGCTCAGCCGGCGCCAGCCATGACCGGCAGCCTGATCCAGCAGACCTGAACAAAGGGCAGCTTCGGCTGCCCTTTTCACTTCCCTCCCTAATGTCCGCTGCTGGGACGCCGGTTCCCGCATACGGTCATCCGAACCGCGGCTCGACGACTGTCGCTGCCATAACTCCTTGCCAGACAGGTGATTACGATCTAGCGCTCGTGGCATGCCCTGTGCCCTAGAGGACAGGAAGCGCGTTTTCTTGGGTGCCTCAACGAGTGCGGACCGACCCGTGGTCGCTTCAGCGCCGGCAACGGGCTCTGGGAGATAGGGTTCATGAACAGGATCGTGCGCGACATCCGCTACGCCATTCGTCACCTGGCCAGGTACCCGGCGTTCGCCGCCATCGCCGTTCTGACACTCGGCATCGGAATAGGTGCAAATACGGTCATCTTCAGCGCCGTCAACGGAGTACTGCTCGAGCCGCTGCCCTTCGACGAGCCCGACGATCTGGTCGGTATCTTCACGTATTTCACGCCGGAGAGCGGCTACGATTTCCCCCAGTACGCCGTAGGCTCGCCCGAGTACTTCGACTACCTCGAGCAGAACCAGACGATGGAGAGTGTCGCGGCGATCTCCACCGAGGCTCTGACGATCACCGCCGGCGAAGGCGAACCGGAGATCGTCACTGCCGGTTACGTATCGTCGAGCATGTTCTCCGTACTGCGCGAGCCGCCCTTGCTGGGCCGGACCCTGATATCGGAAGACGACGGAGCCGAACCACAGCCGGTCTTCGTGCTGAGCTACGACCTGTGGCAGCGGCGGTTCGGCGGCGACCCGGCCGTCATCGGACAACGTCTCGACGCCGGGGTCCAGGTCGCCGAGTACGCCAGCTCTGGAACGATCGTCGGTGTGATGCCGGAGGGCTTCGCGTTCCCGTCTCCGGACACGGAGATATGGACGCAGTTGCCGCTCGACCCGGCACGCACATGGCGCGGCGGTCATTGGTTTTGGGTGATCGGCCGCCTGGCCGACGGCGTGAGCTTCGACGAAGCCGATGTTGAAATGAAAGGGCTGATGGTGCGATGGGCCGAGGTATACCCGGATCACCACGTCGGTCATGGCCTATACGTCATGCCTTTGCTGGACGACTACGTAGGCAACATTCGTCCCGCGTTGCTGCTGCTTCTGGCGGCGGTAGGTTTCGTCCTGCTGATCGCTTGCGCCAACGTGGCGAACCTTCTGCTGGCTCGCGCCGAGGGCCGACGCCGCGAGATCGCGGTTCGCGGCGCGCTGGGAGCGGGCCGACGCCGTCTACTCCAGCAACTACTCACGGAAAGCCTCGTGATCGCGTTGCTGGGCGGCACGCTGGGACTCATGCTGGCCCACTTCGGCGTCGACTTCCTCCTCACCCTCGAGGCTGGTACGATCCCTCGCTCGAGCGGCATCGCTATCGACTTCCGAGTCCTGCTGTTCGTTGGCGGTATCGTGGTGCTGACGACTCTGGTCTTCGGTTTGCTCCCCGCCTACCGGGCAGCCTCGGCCGACCTATCGCCGGCACTCAAGGAAGCGGGGCTTTCGACCACAGCTGGAAGAGAGCGACTGAGCTTCGGAAGGTATCTGGTCGCCGCCGAAGTGGCGCTAGCCGTCCTGCTGGTCCTCGGCGCCGGACTGACGGTGAAGAGCTTCTGGCTGTTGTTCAACGAGGATCCCGGTTTCCAGAAGGAGAACCTGCTCGTCACGCAGTTCTCGCTGCCCGCTTCGGACTACACCACCGAGCGCGCGGTGGCATTCTACTCCGAGTTGGCCGAGCGCGCCGCGGCCCTACCGGGCGTGGTCAGCGCGGCGACCGTCTCGCGGCCCCCCATTCGCCGTGACCGATCCCAGGGGCGCTTTCATATCAAGGGCTGGCCAAGTGCGCAGGCGGGGCCCTTCTGTTGCACGGCCACTTCGGTCGCCGTCGGCGACGGGCTGCTAGAGACCCTTGGGATCCCGCTGATCAGCGGCCGCCTGCCGGACGAGAACGCTGCGGCCGATGCACCGCCGGAGGTCGTCATCGGCGAGCGGATGGCGAACCGGTATTGGCCGGGTCAGGATCCCATCGGGGAGCAGATTCGCTTCACCGCTACGGACGGCCCGTGGCACACGGTGGTCGGCATCGTCGGCGACGTACAGTACGACGGGCTGGGTACGGAGAACCCCACCTTCTACTACGCCTACGAGCAGTGGCCGGAGATAATTCACTTCATGCTCGGTTCGATGAGCCTCGTGGTCCGTACCGAGGGCGATCCCGGCGCGCTGGCCGGTCCGGTCCGCGAGCTCGTCCGCTCGCTCGACCCGAACCTTGTCGTCCTTCGCATGCTGGACATGAACGAGATCATCTCGCGATCGGTCGCGCGGCCGCGATTCGTGATGACCCTGCTCGGGGTCTTCGCCGTCGTGGCCCTTCTACTCGGAATGATCGGCGCCTACGGCGTCGTGTCTCACGGTGTGGCCCAACGCACCCACGAGATCGGCCTCCGCATCGCGCTCGGCGCCGAGAGGGGTGAAGTCGTCGGCATGGTGATCCGGCAAGGGATGATCACGGTGCTAATCGGCGCGGCGCTTGGACTGGCCGCCGCGCTGGCGACGACCCGCGTGATGGCCGGACTGCTGCACGAGGTGAGTCCCACCGACCCGTGGACCTTCATCGTCGTCTCGCTGGCCGTGGTCCTAGTCGCCTTGGTCGCCAGCTACATCCCGGCACGACGTGCTAGTCGCGTCGACCCGTTAGTGGCGCTGCGCGTCGAATAGATGGTGCAGGTGAGCACGACGGCTGCGAAAAACGTGGTGGAGTACGTCATGAGAAACGCCTCCAGGCTGATGGGTCGTCTCATCTTTTCAGTCCTTCTCGCGCCTGGCCTCGCTCTCTCTTTCGCGCGGGCCGCGCCGGCTCAGGAGTTCCCCGTCACGGCGACCGTGCTGGTTGACGGCAAGTTCCAGCGCTGCGAGGGCATCGCCTTCAACGGAGAGGGCGACCTGTACGTCGCCGGAAATCAGAAGCTGTGGCGAGTGAGCACCGACGGCGTGGTGACGATGGTCGCCGAGCTCTATACGAACCTCGGACTCGCCCCGATCGGTGACCGCGACATCCTCATGGCCGACTTCGGGCCCACCAACCGGTTCAATCACGGCCCGAACGACGACGGCATCGTCTGGCGAATCACTCCCGAGGGCGACAAGACACGAGTCGTGGACGGCGGGATCGGCGACCCGAACTTCGTACTGGTGCGAGCCGACGGCTCGTTTCTGGTCTCGGACGATGCTACTGACGAAATCTTCCTAGTGGACGCCGACGGCAACATGAGCCTGTTCACGGACGCCGTCGGCCATCCCAACGGGCTGGCCCTCTCGCCCGACGGGTCCACGCTCTACGTCGCGCAAATCTTCACCAGCCTGCGCCCGCTGGTCATCGATGACCGCGTCTGGGCCTTGCCGCTCGACGAGAAAGGCGAGCTGATTGGCGGGCCGGAAGTCATAGCCCGCTTGGGCGCACAAGCCGGCAACGATGGTCTGGCGGTAGACGAGATGGGCCGGATCTATGTCGCCGCCAACGGCCAAGGGAAGATCTGGCGCATAAACCCGGACACCCATGAAGTGCTGCTGATTGCGGAGAACATGCCCGGCGTCGCCAGCCTAGCGTTCGGGCAAGGCGACTTCGACCATCACGCCATCTATGCCACTTCGACCCGAACAGGAAGGGTCTGGGAAGTGAAGGTGGGCGTGGGCGGCGCGCCGCTGCACCGCTAGGAAGGGGCCAGTCCTCGCGCCTGTCCCGGAACGGTCGAGCCCCTGACTGTCTATCGACGGAAGACGACCAACCTTCATCACGAGGTGCGCGTCTGAAACGAGTAGGAGCCCCGATCGACTGCCAACTCCGGAGGATTCCGTTGAACGCGAGATATCGATCCCACACGCGACGCGAGTCGTCCTTGCTGGTCTTCTGCGTCCTGTTGCTAGCGCATGTCGCGCCGACCGAACTTCAGGCCCAGCGCAACCGCGACAGCTGGCAGCGAATACCGGACGTCATGGCGGCGCTGGCCATCGACGAGGGCAGCCGCGTAGCCGACGTCGGCGCCGGCGACGGATACTTCACCCGGCATCTCGCCCGCAAAGTCGGCACGACAGGACGCGTGTACGCGGTGGAGATCAGCGATAGGGCGCTAGGGCAGCTGCGGCGCCTTGCTAACGACGAGGGCTTCGACAACGTCGAGGTCGTCGAGGGCGACGTCGACAACCCCAAGCTGCCGGAGCGCTCGTTGGACGCGGTGCTGGTTGTGGCCGCCTACCACGAGATGACGGAGCACGAGGCGATGCTCGCCGCGATGTTCGCCTCGCTGAAAGCCGGCGGCCGCCTGGTGATGCTGGAGAGAGCGGCCGACGATTCGTCCGAATCGCGCGAGAGACAGACAGGTAGGCACGAACTGAGCATCGACCTGGTGGAGGAAGAACTCGAAGAGGCGGGTTTCGACATCCTCGAGCGCGAAGAGGTCTTCACCGTCACCCGCAGTGGATGCTTGTCGCGCGTCGCTAGGGCGCGCTCCTAGAAGCGTTTGACAGCCGCTCCGTTACGTGGCAAGAGGCCAGCCGTGTGTCCGACTGGCCTCTTTGAGACATCAAACCGCAGCAGCAATACCAGGCCGCTTCAGGCGCTCCGAGCCGCGCGATCACTCCAACTGACCGTTGGCCTTGGTCAGGACCCACAGGTCGTTCAGGGGGAACCCGTTGGCGAAGTCGAGCCCACCGAAGACGATCATGTGGTTCGACTGGGGGTCCCAGACCGCCGTATGCGTGAGCCGGCTGGGCGGAGGGTCACCGAAAGCATCGATGCGCTCCCAAGCCGCCGCACCTCTCTCGCTGGCGTTGTGCAGTCGCCAGACGAAGGTCGGGTCATCGCTCGGGTCCACGATGCCCATGTTCCCCCCATATACCGTCAAGATGTTGGAGGCCCGGTCGTAGGTGACCGCGTGACTATCACGTGAGTTGGCAGGCGGCGGCAACCCGATTGGCAAGAAATAGGTCGTCGAGCCCGTATCGTCTGCGTTGTAGTAGATCCACTCGTCATCCCAGGGCCAGCCCCCGTCGAGATCGGCACCGCCGACGACGATCATCAGATTTTTGACATCGTCATAACCGACCGCATGATCGAGCACCCCTGGCCCAGCGACGCACTGGAACGGATCGCAGCCGTAGCTCACCTGTATCCAGGCCGACGGATCGCCTCCCGTCCCGTTTGCGTTGGTCAGCACCCACACGTGGAATTGGTCTAGTCCCGTAGAAGTCTCGCCGCCGAAGACGATCATGCGGTTCGAGTCCGGGTCGTACACCGCCGAATGACCATGCCGCGCTAGAAGCGGATCGCCGCGTCCGGCCGGGTTCAGCTGAATCCACTCGCTACCGCCTTGCGAGACATCGGTCAGAATCCAGACATCGCCGAACATTCCGTCCCAGGTGTAACCGCCGTAGACGATCATACGGTCCGAACCCGGATCGTAGACGGCCGTATGGTTGTTGCGCGGCGCTGGAGGCACACCGCTGGGCACGACCTGTCGCCAGGCCGGCGAACTCATTTCCGTCCCGTTGGCGTTGCTCAGGTACCAGAGGTCGCCCAACCTGACCCCACCGCCCGTGACTCCGCCGAACACGACCATCTCATTCGTCGCGCCGACGTAGACCGCGGTGTGCTCGCCGCGCGGGTCGGGCAATGTGGTCTGCGGCGTCAGGCCAATCCACTCCGGCCTGCTGACGAACGTGGCGCTGCAGAACTTGTCCGCGTCAATCGTGATCAGAATCGACGGGTCGGTTCCGGAGCAGTCACCACCCCAGCTCGAGAACAGCCAGCCGGGATCCGGCGTGGCGAGAAGCCCCAACTGGGTCGGAATCGGATAGGCGGCCGAGCACGAGGCGCCCGGACAGTCGATTCCTTCTGGCTCGCTACTGACGTTACCCGCCCCCGCCGCCGAGACGACGATCTCCCCCGCTGCCTGTATGAACGTCGCCGTACAACTCTTCGCCGCGTCTACGTTCACCACAGTCGTCAGCTCGGTTCCAGAGCAGTCGCCCGACCAATGCGAGAAAGCGGACCAGAAGTCATCTGGCGTCGCCGTGAGCGTCACCTCGGTACCGCTGTCGTAGATCTCGATACAATCGACACCACAGTCGATCCCGGCCGGTACGCTCGTGACGACCCCGGCCCCGCGCGGGTGGCCCACGATGTTCACCTCGAGCGGGAACGTCTCACGCACGAAGGTGGCCGCGCATGTCTTCGCCGCGTCCATCGTAACCTGGACCGTCGCCTCGAAACCGGTGCAGTCGCCCTCCCACTCCCCGAACAGCCAGCCCGGATCCGGCGTCGCCGTCAGCGTCACCGTGCTGCCGTTGAGGAAAGGCTCGCCGCAGTCATCGGGACACGAGATCCCCGCCGGGTCGCTGGTGACGCTGCCGCTTCCCGACACGATGACGTTCAGCGGGAAATACTCCTCCACGAAGTTCGCCGTACATGACTTGTCGGCATCCATGGTGACGACGGCCGTCAGGCTGACACCAGAGCAATCGCCCGACCAGTGAGAGAAGATCCAGTCGACGCTCGGCGCCGCCGTCAGCGTGACCTCGGTGCCGCTGACGTAGCTCTGAGTGCAGTCTCCGGGGCAGGTGATCCCCGGCGGGTTGCTGGCGACGCCGCCGGTCCCCGTGATCGTGACGCCGAGCGCGTAGGTGATCTGAACGAAGATCGCTTCGCATGTCTTGGCGGCGTCCATTGCGACCTGCACGATCGGGCTGGTGCCGCCGCAATCCACGGACCACTGCGAGAAGGTCCAGCCGGGTTGCGGCGTGGCCGTCAGTGTGACCTCGGTGCCACTGGCGTAGCTAGCCAGGCAGGACGGGCCCGGACAGTCGATCCCGGCCGGGTCGCTGGTGACGTTGCCGCTGCCGGTCACGGAGACGTTCAGCTCGAACATCTCCTGTACGAACGTGGCGGTGCAGCTCTTCGCCGCGTTCATGGCAACGATCGTGGACGCGTTCGATCCGGAGCAGTCGCCCGTCCACCCGGAGAACAGCCAGCCCGGATCCGGCGTGGCCGTCAGCGTGACGTCGGTGCCGCCGAGGTAGCTCTCGGCGCAGTCGCCGGGACAGTCGATCCCAGCCGGAACGCTGGTTACACTGCCATTGCCGGTTACCGTTACGTTGAG
>JBDHHL010000399.1:0-4511 GCA_039589375.1 Gemmatimonadota bacterium
AATGTCCGAAGTCTTCATGTGCCGGGCGAACTTGCGTAGCAGTCTGAGGGTCTGGACCGGGCGCAGTATGAGCCTGTGAGCGAATAGCAGCAGGTACCCCTTCTGCCGGGCCCGGTTGACTACCTCGCTCGGAAGTACCGTCGGGTCGATGTCCGAGCACTTGAACCATTTGTACCAGTCGCGCTCGTCATCGATGATCCCGCGCTGTACGTACTCCTGCCACAGCGGCGTGCCGCGATAGGCGCAGAGTCGGTTGAAGCCGAACGTGTCCAGCTTCAGCCGGGCCGCGAAACGGAAGCTCTGCAGGATGTCCGTTTCGCTCTCATCCGGCGAGCCTATGAGGAAGAATCCGTGAGCGGTTTCGATACCACAGCGTTTGGCCTCACTGATCCCGTGCGCGATCTGCTCCAACGTCTGTACCTTCTTCAGCCTGTCGAGCACTTTCTGGGTGCCGGCCTCGACGCCGAATGCGAGGAAGCTGCAGTTGGCCTCGACCATGATCGGTAACTGGTCGACGGCGACCGAGTCGACCCGGCCCTCGCAGCCCCAGCGGAACTCGAGCTTACGTTCGATGATTCCCTCGCAGATCTCGCGGATGCGTTTGCGCTTCAGTAGAAAATGGTCGTCCGTGAGGTAGATCGAGCGGTAGCCCTCGTCGTTCAGTTGCTGCATCTCGCCCAGCACGTTCTCGGGCGAGCGGCAACGCCACTTGCCATTGGTGAGAGCGGGGATGTCGCAGTACACGCAGGGATAGGGACAGCCGCGCGACGTCTGCACGGTGCAGAACCGGTCCAGTGAGAGGACCGCTGGCACGTCGAGCGGCATGGACTCGATGTAGTCGATCGGCAGCGCCCTACGGTCGGGGTAGGGGAATTGGTCGAGGTCCTTGATCAACGGGCGCGGCGTGTTCTCGACGATCTCGCCACCCGAGCGCCATACCAGGCCGCTGACCGCCCCGGGATCACCCAAGTTCTCCAGGAAGTCGGGCAGGAGTTCCTCGCCTTCGCCTACACCGACGCAGTCCGCGTGAGGGCAATCGGCGAGGATCTTCTTCGCGTTCATAGTCGCGAAGACGCCGCCGAGGATGATCGGCGTGTCCGGTGCCGCCTGCTTCAACCGGCGCGCCATGCGATGCGTGGCGGGGTACGATGTCGTCGAGAGGAACGAGAGCGCGATAACATCGGGGCGCTCCTCGCCGACTGCCTCGGCGATGTGCTCCTCCTTCATCCGCGGGTGGCAGGTGTCGAACATCCGGACATCGTGGCCGTGCTGGCGCAGGACCGGGGCCAGGGTCTCTATCCCGATCGGGGGAAACGCCATCACCTGGATCCGCCCGTTGGCCGATGGTGAGCCCCCTAGCTCTGGGGGTAGCAGCCGGTAGAAGTCCTCATCTCGGACGTAGATCAGGAAGACTTTCACAAAGCGCCCTCGCGGCGAGTATTCAATGGGACCCCCGGCCAGTCAAGATGTCTTGCATTTCGGCGCACTTCGAACGCGGCGCATCGGTCGCAGAGCGAAGAGAGTCGCCTGACTTGCGTAGAAGCCCGAGCGACCCAAAGGTAGCGCGCGCCGCCGGCGATAGCCAGAATCGTTTCTACTCGGCGATGGTCCGCCATGCGGGACTTTGGGGCTTGCGCACATGCGCCAGGACGGTTCACCTTATGTGAACTAGTCCCTCAAGCCGCTGAGCTGCATGGTCGCGGCCCGAGCCGGCCACGTTTGTTTCACGGTCAGGGTGACCAGCGCGGCGAGGATTCGACCCCGGGCGGGCGCCGACGGAGGCTGCCTGCCGGTCTGGACTCTCACGAAAAGAAGGCTCCGGGAATGAACATCTACGTAGGAAATCTGTCGCGCGACGTCACCGAAGAGGATCTGCGAGAAGCCTTCGAGGCCTTCGGTCAGGTTACGACCGTGAATATCATCACGGACAAGTTCAGCGGCGAGTCCAGGGGATTCGCATTCGTGGAGATGGCCACCAAGACCGAGGCCGAGTCCGCGATCAACGACCTGAACGGCAAGGAGCTGAAGGGACGCGAGATGAACGTGAACGAGGCTCGCCCCCGCCCCGACAAGCGTCGGGGTGGTGGAGGTCGTGGTGGTGGAGGTGGAGGTCGTGGTGGTGGTGGGGGGGGTCGCGGTGGCGGTGGAGGGCGAGGCGGTGGAGGCCACGGTGGTGGCGGGCGGCGTACCTGGTAGAACGCGCTCGAACATCCGGACTCTGAGTCCCTTAGTCTGATATCCTACGGCGGTGCTTTCACCGCCCGAGGGTTCTTTCGCGCTGCTGGGCATCTCGGTGCCCAAGCAGCGCGTCTCTTAGTTCTCGTAGTAGCTGAACCTTACGGCCGCTCGCGAGAGCACTGCGTGTAGTGCTGCATTTCAACTGGTCAGCGTCGGATCCATAACCCGCCCCGCGAACACGATCGTACCCGAGACTCTCTCGCGAATCGCGAAGACGAAGGGACGGTCTACAGAGAACACGGCCGGGGGCGGACCTCGCTTGAGCTCTACCGCGGTGGCGGCCGCCGCTTCGGTACCCTGCTCGTTCACATCGATGAACGTCTTGTGCTTGACCTCGCTGATGACGAGGCCGCCGTCGCAGATCTCGCTGAAGTCGGCCGCGTGTGAGAAGGCGACGTTCATCCCCATCGCTTTCAGTGCATCGCTCATCTCCAGATCGTACTCGAGCGTGAGTTTCGGCATCAGCACGTTCGTGCGCGTCCTGACCAACCCGTTCACTATGTCGTGCCAGCGTTCCGCGTCGAGCGACTGAGCGAGGGCATCGATGTCGTCACCCGCAGGCGGCATCATGATGGTCATACTGTACTGGTCGCCGCCGTATGGGAGGTCTATTGCCTGGACATCCGCGTCCGAGAAGTGACGGATCTCTAACGGGCCCGGGTATGTCATCATCGGCACCTGCTTCACGGAGCCATCCGCCAAATAGAACAGCCTGTCCACCGTCAGGTCGGGGTCGAACTGGATCGTCCAATCGCCTTTGAAGTAGACGGCATTGATCAGGTACATGAGGGCTTCGGGATCGAGCGGGTCGTCGACGATGTCCTCGATGCGGCCTCTCGTAGCGTTGTCGACCCAACCGTTGATGGTTGGCGCCGCAGACGGACTCGCAAAGTCGATGGCCGCGACCTCCGCCGCGAAGTACTCTCCGGTCACGTCTAGGAAGCCCTGCTTTACATCGAAACCCCGGACGTACCAGATAGAGTTCGCCGTTAGGAACTCGACAACGGGGTCCAGATCTACTAGCCAGCCGGCCAGCCGCCGATACCCGTCATTTACGTCGTCGACGCTCAGCTCACCCAGTTGGAGGGTTTCGCGCATCGCCGCTTGGGTCGAGCCGGCGGCCCCATTGTAGACCATGCCTAGGGCCGTGGCCACGCTGAGCGGCGAGACGAGGATGTTCTCGCCGGCTCCCGCTTGAGCTTGGACCTGCCGCAGGAGGTCGAATCCGAACGAGTTGGTGGCCTGTGCGAGTTCGCTGTCGAAACCGTCGTCGTCGCGACGCTGGGCCGCGCCGTCGTGGCAGCCGCTTGCCAGAACGGCGAGGAAGGACAGGCAAGTCAATCGCTTGGTACTCAACATACGTGCCTCCCGTGCTTGGCGTCCCTGCGAAGCCCGGACGCTCGAACGTGATCGGATCTCTGTTCAGGAGACGCGCAGTATCAAAGTCGTTGCACACCTGCTCGAAACAAGTCTCGTGGTCGCTTGTGAGGTTGGGTGAGGACGTCTTAGGGCTGCAACAGCGAGGCCCTCGCCAGTCCGTACACGGCGAGGGCCTGCATGCATGTGTTCGCGCTAGCGCAGCTGTCCCTGCGGGAGAAGCTGCTTACGAGCCGAAACGGAAGCCGTAACCCGCTAAGATCTGGATGTTCCTGTTGGTGACCTTGATCTTTGGATCGGTTGGGTCTTCCTTGGCGATGTCTCCCAGTCCCAGGTTGTAGAGGACGTCGAAAGTGATCGCTCCGGGTCCCGCCGGAATGTCGATGCCGCCGCCGAAAAAGATGCCGTAGTCCGTGGTGTTGGTGGGGGCGCCTACCTCGTCGCTGTCGCAGGCGAACTCCTGGCTCTGACCGTCAGCTTCGGCTTTGACCTTGCAGTCCATCTCGAATGCGAGCGACGGTCCGACGTAAAGGCGCGGCACCACGCCGCCCTCGACCGGTATCATCAGGGTCAGTGGTACGAGCACCTCGATATAGCTGACGTTGAACTTTATCTCGGTACCATCTTCCGTGGCCTTCGCGCCTTTTTGCACGTACTGAATCTCTCCCTGAAGCCGGAACATCCGGTGCAGGTCGGCTCCCAGGAACCCGCCGAAGCTGAAGCCGGTCTTGAGATCGGTGCTGGTCCCAATGAGGTCTTCGAAGTCGCCGCCCAAGTCGGCGAAGCCGACGCCGATTTTCGCGCCCGCCGTCAGATTCTGGGCGAAGCCGGGGTTCGCGAGCAATCCGGTGAGAAGGATGGCCGTAAGAACAGAACCCGTCTTCTTCATTGCCGCC
>JBDHHL010000400.1:0-4509 GCA_039589375.1 Gemmatimonadota bacterium
ACCTGATGCCTTTGAGCAAGGATACGTTTCGGGGGCCGGAGGGACTCCAGACGCTGGCACGCGTCTACACGATGGTCGGCGACTACGGAGCGGCCGTGGAGCAGTTGGACAGGCTGCTCTCCATACCGAGCGAGATCTCGGTCCCGCTACTGCGCATCGATCCGGCGTGGGATCCGCTCCGCGATGATCCACGCTTCCAGGCGCTATTGGACAAGTACAGCCTGTCTTCCAACTCGCGCGACTGACCGTCGAGATCCGCCGCCTCCGTTACTCTTGCCGGAGCGCCTCCACCGGATCGATCCGCGTCGCGCGCACCGCGGGAACGAAGGCGGCGCCAAGGGTCGCCGCGGCAAGCACCAGCGACGAGATGACGTAGGTCTGAAGATCGAGCGGCCCGACCTCGGTCAGCGCGCTCGCCAGGAAGCGCGACAGGATGACCGCGCCGGCTAACCCGACGACCATGCCCGCAAGCACCATCCGGCCGCCCTCGGCCGCTACGTTGCGCAGGATCGTGCCCCGGTCGCTGCCCAACGCCATCCGCACGCCGAACTCGCGGGTTCGACGGCTGACTCCATATGATATAGAGCCGTAGATTCCGATACTGGCCAGCAGCAGGGCGAACGCGGCGAATACGCTGCCCAGCTTGGCCGCCTGACCCTGGCGGCTGAGCGACGATGCGTACAGGTCTTCCGCGGTGGTCGCGTTGAAGATGGGCAGGCCGGGATCGACGCCGACCATGGCTTCCCTGACCGTCGGGATCGCGGGCGGTGCCCGCGTCGCGCTGCGCAGAGCGAATACCGCGCGCCCGGCCAGGAACGACCGCGCGCCCTGTGCGTAGGGCACATACCAGGTCTCGTCTACATCGTAGAACTCTCTCACGGCGCCCACCACGCCGACGATCGTCATCCACGGCGAGCCCTCTCCGCCGCGGCGGTTGCGCACGCGTTTGCCGATTGGGTCCTCGTTCGGCCAGTAGCGGCGCGCTAGCGACGCGCTGATGACGACGACGGGGAGCGCATCGGCGCGATCCGCTTCGGTGATGCCGCGCCCCTGAAGCAGCGGAACACCAAGCGCTTGTAGGAAGCCCGGCGTCACCATCCGGCTGTTGACCAGGGTTCGCTCACCCGGCTGCGGATCGCGGCCCTCGACGACGATCTCCGCCACCGCGTTCCCGCGCGCCGAGGGGAACATGGTCGTCGCGCCGACACCGGCGAGCCCGGGGATCGCTGCAAGCTGGGATGCGGCGGCTGTCATGAACGCGGTACGAGACTCGGCCGTGGGATACTCCTCCGGGCTCAAGTTCACGGTGAAGGTGAGCAGTCCAGCGGGGTCGTAGCCCAGGTCGGCCGAGTGCAGCTGCTGAAAGTCGCGCAGCATGAGGCCTATCCCGCTCAACATCGTGAGCGCCAGGGCCAGCTCGCCGACGACGAGTGCGCGCTCGACACGGCGAACGCTCCTTCCACCGATGGAGCGGTCGGCGGAGTAGAGCGCGCTGAACGGCCGCTCGTGCGAGAGCCGCAGCGCCGGGGCCAGTCCGAACAGCACGCCACTGGTCATCGATACCAGCGTCGCGAAGGCCAGAACGGTCCAATCGAAGCCGGGCGTCGTGCCCACATAGGTCAGCAGGCGACGCGGGAGAAGCGGTTCCACCAGTTCGAGGCCGACGGTGGCAACGATGAGTCCGGCCATGCCACCGAGGACGGCCAGCATCACGCTCTCGACCAGTACCTGGCGCAGCAGTCGCGTCCGGCGCGCGCCGACGGCGGCGCGCACGGCGAACTCGCGCCCCCGGCCCAACGCCCGGGACAGCAGCAGGTTGGCCAGGTTCGCGCAGACGATCAGGAGCAGGAAGCCCACCGCGGCCAGTAGCGCGACCAGCGTCCGCCCCTCGCCGCCGACCAGGACCTCGCGGATGGGCACGGCCGTCAGCGTGGTCCCCGGCTGGAGGTCTCCGACCTCGGAGGCCGCCGCCTCGGCAACCGCGCGCAGATCGGCGCGGGCTTGCTCGACGGTCCAGCCGGGCTTCAGGCGCGCCGGCACGTTGAAGGACCAGACGCCGGACTGACCCGCCCGTACGTGCATCGGCACCCACAGCTCGGCTTCGTAAGGATAGGTGAAGCCGGGCGGCATGACGCCCACCACGGTATGCGAGCGTCCGTCCAGCTGGATGACTTCTCCGATGACCGACGGCGCTCCACCGAATCGGCGTTGCCACGAGCCGTGGCTCAGCAGCGCGACGCCGGCATCTTCGCCTGCGGCCTCCTCTTCCGGCAGGAAGGGCCGGCCTAGTGTGGGTCGAACGCCCAGCGTCTCGGTCCAACCTTCCGAGACAGCGATCCCGACGACGCGTTCGGGCCCGGCGTCGGTCGCCAGCGCGTAGCTGGTGAACCGCTGCGCGACGATCCGGTCGAAGAAGCGCCCCCGCTCCTGCACGGCCAAAAAGACCTGCGGCCGCAGGCTGATCAGCGGGCCGCCGGTCTCCGGCGTCAGGTACACTCGCACCAGGCGGTCTTCGTGCTCGAACGGTAGCGGCTGGAACAGCGCCGCGCGGGCGGCGCTGAAGATGGCGGTGTTAGCTCCGATGCCGAGGGCGAGAGTCAAAACGGAGATCGTTGTGAATACTGGATGTCGGGCAAGCTGACGGAGCGCGTAGCGAACGTCTTGGACCATTGAGCGCCTCTTTCGGGTAGTTCATCACGGTCTTTGACGTGCGCCGCTGGCGGTGGGTTGCCTGAGGCTTGTGCCGCGCCGGCAGGCGGTGGCGGGCGGCCGAGTCAGCGCTTACCGCTCGCGTCCCTCTCTCACCGCGGCGACAATCTCGTCCCGCGTCCAGTCCAGCTCCAACCCTTCCACATTGAGAGGGGAATCCGTCTCGACAACGGGGCGAAGGACAAACTCCTGTCCATCGCGGCGCCGGATGCGAACGGCGCCTTCTTCTCGCGCCTCGTTGAGCAGCTTGGCCAGCTTCTGCCGGGCCTCCGAGTAGGTGTATACCTTCACGTTATCTTACCTCCACCACTTCGACTCCGGCTTCGCGGGCGGCTTTCTCCAAACCCCTATCCAATGTAAGTAGCGGACAACGGTACGTCTCGGCACACGCGATCATGTAGGCATCGTAGGCGTAGATGCCACGCTCTACGGCGATCTCGAGCGCGGACTCCAGCGAAACATCGGCGAACTGCATCGGGATGCTGACATAGCTCTGCACGAGTTTGTGAGCTTGATCCAGCGTTAGCCGGCCACGGCGGAGTTGGGCCGCGAGGGCATTGCCGAGCTCCCAGTGCAGAGAGGGTGGTGCCAGGAGGTCAGCTCCTTTGGTCACCCTGATCAGGGCATCCTTTGACGGCTCACCTGCAACAACGGCGATAATGACCGAAGTATCGATGACGAGGCGCATGGCGGTTCCGTTCCGTACAATTGTACAATAAACCTAAAGGGCACGGCTCCGGCGCGCAAGAGATATGTACATCTGTACAAGTATCGAAAGTTTAAGGCGCAGTAGGAATCGGCACGAGGGTCGGACACCGCAGCGCCAGTCGTCAGCATTGAGTGACGTCTCTGATATCTGCCGATAGACCAGATCTTCGCGGCGCGCTGAACAGGCGTTGGTCCGCCGTGACGAACGGGCAATCGAGCAGCATGGCAAGCGCAATATACAGGCTGTCGTAGACCGTGCGGGCGGTGTGCAGCGCGAGCTCGAGGGCGGCTTCGAGCAGCACCTCTGATGAGTGAATTCGGATCGGTACCTTCCCAAGGGCTTGCAGGATTGACCGGCTCTCCGTTTCGGTCAGCTCGCCTAGCCGACACTTCTTCCAGAGGCAGTTGCCGAATTCGGGGAGCAGCAGGTCGGGTGCGTGTAATTCCTGTTGGCCATCGAGAAGCCGGCTAGCGGATTGAGAGTGTTGCTCGGGGACGTACCACTTCAAGGCGACGCTGCAATCAACGACCCAGACGCTCACCGGGTTCGACCCTCGCGAATCAACTCGGCGCTGTCGGTGTGCTGGCGGCCCCCCAACTTGCGGCGTATGCGCTCCGCCGCGCGACGGGCGTCCTCGATGTCGGTACGAACCGCGCGCTCCAGTATGTCATAGAGCTCCGCTTGCAACGAGCGGCCGTGACGCCGGGCGCGCCGCTTCAGTTTATCTACTATCGCCGGCTCGAGATTCCTGACGAGCACCTGCGCCATGGGCCTACCTCCTTCGTGGCCGCGGAGTCTTGCTATCATAATGATAGCATATGGGAGACCGCGATTCAATCACGTCCATTTCTCTGCGAGTTACACCTGACGAGTCAACAGATCGGCAACAGGGTGGCTCGGATTCATGGCCCTACATATCAATGCTCGCGTTGCTTGAGGCCAACTCGGTTCCCATCTTGAGGCTGGCCCCACCAGCAGTCCACTTTGCTCCTCGATAGGGGGAGCCCGTGTCCCATCTCGATTGCCAGATCCACGAGATTCACGTTTCAGCCTTTGGCACGTCGTATCAGCGGCAACTATGAGCCCTGCCT
>JBDHHL010000401.1:0-4509 GCA_039589375.1 Gemmatimonadota bacterium
CGATGCTCGGGATCTTTGGCGAGACAATGCGCAATGAGCTTCTCCAGTTCTGCATCTACGTCGGGGCGAAAGTCAGAGACTTGCCTCGGGGAAGCCTTGATGTGAGCGGTGAACATGTCACGTTTGGACTCCGCATCGTACGGACTTCTCCCCGTTAGCATCTCGAATGCCACGATGCCGAGGCTGTATACGTCACAACGGTCCGTCGCCCGCTCCCCCTTCAGAAGCTCGGGGCTCGAGTAGGTCGGGTCACCCAGCAGTTCACCCGTTCTAGTGATACGTGGCGGCTGCGTCTCCGCCGTATCGAGTATCCGCACGACGCCGAAATCGGCGAGCAGCGAACGGCCCGCCTCTTCGTCGAGAAGGACGTTGGACGGCTGGACGTCTCGGTGCACGACGCCCCGTCGATGCGCCAGCGCTAGGGCCGACGCCATCTCATGCATCACTCGTCGCGTCTCTTCCACGCTCAAGATCTCTTCCGCTTGCAGCTTGTCGGCGAGGGTTCGCCCCGGGACGTATTGCATCGCGAAATACGGCAAGCCGTTGGGTAGCGTGCCGGCCCAATGCAGCGAGACGATGTTCGGATGGGATAGAGATGCGACCGCCTGAACCTCGCGCTCGAACCGTATTTGTGCGCGCGCGTTCTCGGCGAGTGCCGGAGAGAAGACTTTGATGGCCAGAAAACGCTTCAGGCCCGGCTCCCGAACACGATACACGCTAGCGACCTTACTCTCCCATAGCTTCTCCTCCAGCGTGAACCCAGGGCCCAGTTCTTCTTGCAGCAGGGTCTCAAGGTCGCTGAGGTCGCGCTCTGGCGGCAGTTCCACAGGCGCTTCGGGCGCCACATCCTCTGCGGCCCCGGCATCCTCCTCAGCATCGCTGATGAGGACTGACTTTGGCGTCTCTCCCGCGCGGATCTGTCTCACCAACTCGCGCGTCGCGTCGAGGGGCTCCAGCTCCAGTTCTCGGGCGAGGCGCTCGCAGAACTTGTCGTAGTGACTGAGCGCGGCGGTGCGATCGCCCGACTTCGCCAGCAGCGTCATCAACGCATGCTGCGCCTCGTCCTCCAGCGGCTCGAGCGCCGCCCATCGCGATGCGAGCGCGAGGGCTCCGGCCTCATCGCCCCGTTTGCAATGCGCGCGAATGCACTCGACGAACCCTCGCCGAGCCAGTCGATCCACCCACGCCCGGGTCTGCGTCAGCCACTGATCGAAGGCGGGCGCCTCGGGGACATAGACCCCTTCCAGAAAGGGGCCTTGATAGAGGTCGGTCACCGCCTCCCACCGCTCGCCGTTCGCCGCTTCCTCCAGCTCCTTCACATCGACGGTTACGCTACCTGGCACCAGCTCCACCCTGTCACCGGAGACATTGTAGAACTCGGTTCCCAGCTCTTTCTTGAGCGCGTACAGCGCCTGCGATCGAGAATGGCGGGCCCTCTCTTCATCGCGCTCCGGCCAGAAGACGCCCAGCAATCGATCTCTGGACACCGACTCTTCGACGGCCAGATACGCGAGCAACCCGATCTTCTGTTTGTGGGCTGCCAGGTGCGTGAGATCCTGCCCATCACGGCTAATGGAGACGCGGCCTAATGTAAGAAGATCGATCATGGTTTACGCTGTCCTGTACTCGCCAAGAAGGTGCAGATAGAGCCAGGCGAGAACCGCTCGGCTGCGAGTATCTACGACGGCGATATTGGATGTTACAAAGATAGCCCTATGACGGCGGGCTGTCACGTTCGGAAGCTGCCCGACGGCTGCGACCCCGATCTAGGGTTCGCGTTCAGTCCTCACAAAGTCGTCGACCAGCGAGCAAGGAACTGCCAGGTGAGCACCCTGAAGTTCTGGACCTCCAGCGCCTCCGAAAGCGGAATGGAATAGCGAACGTCCAGGGCTAGCCTCGACCCGCCCGGAAGCTCGTAGCCCAGACGGCCACCGACCGGGATCAGCCACTCCGTCTTTGCACTGCCGAGCGAGCTCACGCAGCTCACGGAGGAGCCCTCGATGACGACGTCGCACGTGACCGGGACGCCGACCGCGCCGCCGCCGTATAACCCCAGACGCCATTTGTCGCCCAATGGAACGAGGTAGTGGGCGAGGACCGGAACCTCGACGTAGCCGATGTCCAGATCGACATTCTGCCTGTTCTCCGTGACGCCCTTCCCGCCCTTCTTCACGTAGTTGAGCTCGAGCTCGACCGAGAAGTTCTCTCGGTACTCCAGCTCCACGTAAGCCCCGGCGAACCAGTTCCACTTGAACTCGGATGACGTTATGAAGTCGCCGCTCATCTTCGAGTAGGTGGCTCCCGCGATCACCCCGCCGCGAAGCTGCGCCAGCGCCGGAGTCGCCAGGACCGTTCCGAGCACGGCGATCAGTAGCGCCGTCCTGTTCTTCCTCATCGTGTGGCCTCCCGCGGTTCTCGCCCTTGAGGGAGTTGGGGCGCAGTAGGTCTAAGGGGGCATACTCGGTCACGGCGCGAGACGAGTCAACCCGTTGCCACGGCATGCCTCCAGCAACATTATGATTATTATCGGGAGGTGGCTGAACCCTGGGGATGTGCGTGCGTACCCTCCGAGCCGGGGGATGTCAGCCGTGGCCGTTGCTGTAAGCCCTATCTTAGCATCAATCCAGCCGAAGAGGTGAGCCGTGAAGCCGCTGATCTCCGTAACCGTTGCTGCCCTGTTCATCGGGTTGGCCGCCGGGTGCGGTGACGACCTGATCGAGCCGGGCCCAGGCATGCTGCGAGTCACGACCGTGACCACCGGCGCGAGCTTCGATCCCGACGGCTACAGATTCCGGGTCGACGGTGGGGACAGTCGAGCGATAGACGTCAACGAGACGGTCATCCTTCCGAGGATCTCGTTCGGCGAGCACACCGTCGAGCTGAAAGGCCTGACGATGAATTGCAGCCTGGACGGCGAGAATCCGCGCGCCGCATACGTCACGGGCGGCCAGATCAGCGTTGTCACGTTTCGGGTCTCCTGTACGGCCGCAGGAAGTCTCGAGGTCACCAGCGCCACGACCGGGATGACCGTCGACATCAACGGTTACGCGTTCACGGTCGACCAAACATTGGACAGGCAAATCGGTTCGAACGCGACCGCATCTATTTTCGGCCTGTCGCCCGGGGATCACTCCGTCGAACTGAGCGGCGTGGCCGCCAACTGTGCGGTCGGCGACGAAAACCCGCGGACGCTATCGATCACCGCCGACGCGACGACGAGTACCGTATTCGATGTCTCGTGCGCACCCGCGCTGCTGGACTACATCGCCTTCACCAGCGAACGCGATGGGAACAAGGAGATCTATATCATCACGCGAACCGCTTCTGAGTTCACCAATTTGACCAAGCATCCCGCATCCGACTATCAGGCGTCGTTTGCGCCGAACGGAACGAAGATCGCCTTCACCAGCGATCGCGACGGGGACCCCGAAATCTACGTGATGAACTACGACGGGACCGGGCTCACGAACCTGACAACCGACGCGGCGGCGGACGAAGCGCCGGCCTGGTCGCCGGATGGAAGCAGGATCGCCTTCACCAGCGACCGCGACGGAAACCAAGACATCTATGTCATGAACGCGGACGGCACCGGCGTAACAAGGCTCACGCAGACGCCCGAGGCCGACCGCAGTCCGGCCTGGTCCCCGGAGGGGGGAAGACTCGCGTTTGCCAGCCGACGAGACGGCAACTGGGAGATCTACCTGGCCGAGGCGGATGGCCAGAACGCGCGCAACCTCACGAACAGCTCGGCAGATGAGGACTCGCCGACCTGGTCGACCGACGCTCCCTACATCGCTTTCGCCAGCAATCGAGATGGGAATTGGGAGATCTATGCCATCAGACCCAATGGCGCGGATCTCACCAACCTGACAAACGACATGGGTGATGACGTCACGCCATCCTGGGCCCCGGGCAGTGCGAAGATCGCGTTCGCAACGGACCGCGATGGCGATCTGGAGATCTACGTGCTGACTGCCTTCGGCCGTGATATCAGGAAGATGACCGACGATGGGAGACCGGACATCCAGCCTTCCTGGTCGCCGCTCTGGTAGTCGCACCGCGCGCCGGGCTCGCGCCGACACTGAGGCAACGCGTGACGGTACGCTCTCGACCAGCGCGTTTGCTCGTGCCGCTGCCTTGTTTCTGGTCTGCGCGGTCTTGCAAGCGTGCGGCGAGGAGCCGACCGAAGCGCCCACGCCATCGCGCGTAGCGATCACCTCAACACCAATCACCCTGACCGCGCTGGGCGCGACCGAGCAACTCGACGCGCGCGTGTTCGATCAGCGCGGCGCGGCGCTTCCAGGCCGAGCGCTCCGCTGGGCGACCTCTAGAGAGGATGTGGCGCTTGTCAGCCAAGACGGGCTGGTGACTGCCGCGGGCAACGGAAGCGCAAGGATCACAGCGACCGCGGCTACCGTTTCCGACTCGGCCACCGTGACCGTGCGCCAGAAGGTCTCGCTGATCACTGTGAGCCCGCACCGGGCCTTCGCCGTGGTCGGAGACACCGTT
>JBDHHL010000402.1:0-4503 GCA_039589375.1 Gemmatimonadota bacterium
GCCGAGGACGAACGCTGTTGCGACTTCCTCGCTCGGCGCCTCGGAGATTGCCACATAGTCGTACTCGCCCTGCGTGGCGTAGAAGGCGACGAGCTTCCCGCCCAGCCCTTCCCAAGCCCGGATCCCCTCCTCGGTGAGCTTGTAGAGGGTGACGTAGGTGGGCATAGTCGGCTCGGGTCCTCTTCAGCTTGAGGTGAGCCCTTTCGAATCACTTCTCCAACTCCACCTGGAAGCGGAGGTGGTCGCGGCGGGGGGCAGATTAGGACGTTCGGCGCAGTCGACCCGCCGTCGCCGTCAACGTCCTCGATATGGGTCGAAATTGCGATCCACCGGATCCCGTCGAGATAGACTGTCACCCGACACCTTCGGCGACCCGAAACCCGCAGGCCGGAAGCAACCACGGACAAGCCATTCAGGCCAAACCCTGTAAGTACTTCCGAAAAACCCTGGTGTCGTTGCTAACGTCGGGGCTGCGGGTTAAGAATATAGTAGCAGCAAAGACCAAAAGAGCGGGTGGCTGACTGGGTCGCTGGCGGGCGATTTTGTCATCAGTAGAGCGGGGAGGTGGGATAATGAGGTCAGGTTGGCCGGAGCGCCTTGCTTTGATTGCGGCTCTGTTTATCGCTTTTCTGTCACCGGGGCTGGCGTCCGCGCAGGAGGCGCGGTGCGCTCAGCGCGAACCGCAGGAGGGAGTTCATTCCGAGACGGCCGAAGAGTACATCGCGCAGGGGCGGAAACAGGAAACCCCCCGAGAGGCGCGCGGCTATTTCGACTACGCGCTGGACCTGTTGAAGCGAGGCATCGCGGAAGAGCCGGACAACCCGCTGCACTATTACCTGGCGGGTCAGGTGTCGGTAGAGCTCAACGACCTCATCGGCGCCGACACCCTATGGGACCGTGCCGCCTGTCTGTGGACGCCCTATGCCGAGCCAATCGAGGGTTTCCGGTTCATCGCCTGGGGTAACGCCTTGCGACGGGCCGAGGAGCTTTCCTCGAGCGGTGACACGCTCGGCGCGATGCAAGCCTACCGGAACGCGTATGCCATCTTTGATCGTGAGCCGCACCCGATCTTCCAGTTCGCTGCCCACTGCGTGACCCAGGCCCAACTCGTCGACAGCGACTCGCTCCAGCAAGCGTATTTGGAAGAAGCCATCTGGGGTTTTCGGGAAGCCGCCGCCGCCACCTGGCGATCGAACATGGTGAGCGAAGAGGAACGCCGGGAATTCTCTGGAAGCGCGACCACGAATCTGGCTCAGATCCTGGCGTACCAGGATCGGTTGATGGAAGCGGCGGAAGTCTACGAACAGTATCTGACGGGATACCCCGACGACGCCCAAGCACGATCGAGCCTCGCTTCGCTCCTGGCCATGCGTATCAGTGAACTACAAGACAGTGTGCAGCAGGCCCAAGATCCGGCCGACCAGGAGGACCTTCTCGCCCGAATCGACTCGCTTGGAGAGAGGACCTTGAAGCAGTATACCGAGCTGCTCGCTATGGAGGGAGTCGATCTCGAAGCGGACGAGTACCACGACATGGGAATCGGCCTGTATCAGCTCGAGAAGTGGCAAGATGCGGCCCTAGCGTTCAGGAAGGCCTTGGAGCAGCAGCCCTACCGGCCGGAGTCGCTCGAGTTGCTCGCCCACTCGCTCTACGCTGCGGAGCGCTACGACACCCTGGTGACGGTCGCGGAACAGCTGGCGGACCGCTATCCGCACGACATCGGCAGCCTCGCCCTCCTGGCCAATGCCTATAGGGAGACGGAGAGACCAGACGAAGCTCTCGAGGTTTTTGAGCGCCGCGAGGCACTGCCTTTGGGGATTGCGGAGCTCGATCTGCAGGGTGGAGCCGCGATCGGCTGGGTCGAGAACCTCAAGCTCGAGTCCGGTACACCCATCGAGATCGAGTTCACGTTCTACGATGATGCGGGGAACGTCGTCGGTAGCGGCAGATTGTCCATCGATGCGCCGGCAGAGGGCGATAGAGTTCCATTCCGCGTTTTGCCCGAAGCGCCAGTCGCCGAGGCTTCGGGTTTCACTTACCGGGTAGTTCAGCCCACCTAGCGGGAGCAGGCAAGCGGCGCCGCAAGCGGCCGCTGTACTACGTATCCGAGCACGTCAACCGCGCCTATCGGAGAAGGATGCTCGAAAACCGTATATCCTTTTCCACCTGCCACTCTATTATCGCGCCGGGCTGAACTGGAATCGCCTCCGTGCTGAACGAGTCGCGGGCCCCAATCGGATCAGCCAACAGCCGCAGCTCATGCGCGCTGCCGAGCTCCGCCGCGGAAACCGCGAAGACTCGTTTCTCCATACTCGGCACCGTGCCGATCTTTTGACGCTGTCCATCACGCAGCAGGAAGATGCGCATGTCCAAGACATTGTGATTGTCGACATATAGTAGCATGCCCGTGGCGGCGGCTGGTCCGGGAGCCTGCTCATCGGGCCCGCTCGATTTCGCGCACCCAATAGAGCCGGCCCCTGCGAGGAGGGCCGCCCCGAGGACAATCAGCCTGGCCCGACTGCTCAAATCCAGTCCCCCCGATTCCCATGCCCGTCGCTCACGGACCCGCGTTCGCTCACCCTCCGTCTACACCCTCTACTATGTGTGATCGTACCGTGATTGGGCAAGGTTGACCTAACGGCCGCCCTCGCACCTTGGAGAACGATGATCAGCCCGACCCGGTTCCAGGGTCCGCCAGCTCGTTCCTTTCGAGGCGGAGTGGCGTTGGTGTTGAGCGTTCGTGTTGAGCGCTGCTGCCAGGGGTCGACACGCCTGGCCCGATTGTCTACGCTGTAGTGTGGCGATATCTGCCGCCACCGACCCGGAGGATTCAGCCGTGACCGCAAGAAGTAGCCTGACCGTTGTGGCCGCGATGATCGCGGTGGCGGGGTTCGGCGGCTGCGCAGGCCGGACGGGCGCCGATAGCGAAGCCGAACCCCAATTGCACGCCGAGGTCACAATCGAGGTGGAGAACCAGAACTTCAACGACGCCCGGATCTACCTCTTGCTTTATGGTAAACGTACCCGTCTGGGGCAAGTCCCCGGCCACAGCACCCGGACTTTCTCTTTCGCGCTGCCGCCGGACGACGTCCGCATCGAAGTCAGCTTTATTGGTGGGGGCGGATTCGTCACCGAGGCCATGCCAGTGACCCCCGGCGATGAACTCGTGCTCCAGATAAGGCCGGACGCCCACCGGCAGCTCCCCGGGACGTGATCGGAGGGTCTATTCCCGTGAGCCTACGCACCTCCGTCGCCGCCGCCGCTGGAATCTTCATCGTTGTGGCAGCCGCCCACCTGTTGCTGGCGCCCAACGTCGCCGATCTCGACAGCTTCTATCACCTCGGCCACGCGGCGCACTACGCCGCGACCTCTACCTTCGACACGGCGTTCCCCTGGGCGCGGTTCTCGGCGATCCGGGATCTCGGTGCCGATCTCTGGTGGGGCTTCCACATGCTGCTGCTTCCATTCACCGGCCTCACCGAGCTCGTGGACGGGATCCGCGTGGCCGGCGTCGTCCTGAGCGTCCTACTCCTGGGCGGGGTGTTGTGGATCTGCCAGCGGCATCGCTTCGTCGATCCCTGGCTGTGGCCCATCCTCTTCTTCGTGGCCGTACCCAGCGTGCTCTACCGCTACGTGATGGTGCGACCCCACGTGGTCTCGCTTGCGGCCGCACTACTCCTGATCTCGTTCCTCGCCCGCGGTCGCTGGTGGCAGGTGCTCCTGGCCTCGGCCGCAATCACCTGGTTCCACCTGAGTCTCTTCTGGTTGGCACCGGCCGTGGTCTTGGCCTTGCTGGTCGGGCGGGGCCTGGATCGCTGGTTCGTCGCCGCTTCGCCGCCACCAGGGGATGACGAAGCACCGCTTGCGGCCGGCCTCGCTGTCGGCAGCGTCGTCGGAGGCTCGGCCATGGGTTGGCTCCTGCGCCCACACCCCATCGCCGCCGCCAGGCTGGCGGACATTCAGGTCCTTCAGCTCTTCCGAGAGCGGGCAGCCGATCTTCCCCTGGCGTTTTCTCAAGAGCTGCGTCCCCTCCCGATGGCGGCGTTCAGCTGGACCGCGTGGTACCTGCTGCTTCTGTGGGTCGGCGCCGTCGCGGTCCTCATCTGGAGCCTCGCCAGAAAGCGCAGCGTCCTCAGCGAAATGCCGGCGCCCGAGCGAACCCTGCTCTGGGGCAGCTCCCTCCTCTCCGCAGGGTTTCTCTGCCTCACAGTGGCCGCGGCCGGCCGTGCCCTGGTAGAGTGGGCGGCATTCGGCCTCGTCACCGTATCCCTGGTTGCGACATACCTCCTGGGCGAGCCGGTGTTGCGGCGAACGAGCGTAACGGTCCTGACGCTGATGACGCTGCTGGTCACCCCGTGGATCATCCATGAGCACCGGTTGAACGTGCGCCTCAACGCGGTCGCGCCGGACCATCTGCAAGAGGTCGCGGCCTGGCTCGCTGACCACAGCCAACCCGGCGACGTGGTCTTCCATGCCCACTGGGACAACTTCGGACCGCTGTTC
>JBDHHL010000403.1:0-4499 GCA_039589375.1 Gemmatimonadota bacterium
GAACGCCGTGTAGATCTCGGTGGTCGCCGTATCATTAAAAAAGAGGTAGCGGCCGTCCGGGGACCAAGCAGGACGGTAGTCCCACGCCAGGTGGGTCGGATTCACCGACGCCGGGGGGGCCAGCACAGCGCCCGTCCTCGGATCGACGCTCGCAATGTAGACATCCCGCGCGGTCATGTTCACGCCATAGAAGAACGCGCCGTCCCGGGTGAAGCCCAGCGGCCAGACGCGCCACAGGTCAGGCTTGACCAGCTTCGGGTCGCCGGCTGCTTGGCCGTCGGCGACCGGCTGAATCCAAGCACCCACCGTGCCGGTGCGGTCGCTGGCGAACAGGACGTGCTTGCCGTCCGGCGCCCAGCCGAGCAAGAAATCGTCGGCTGGGTGCTGAACCAGAGGCATTTCACGGCCATCATCCAGAGAGAGCACGATGATGTCCCGGATCTCCGAGTTATTCTCGGTCTGAAAATCGTAGGCGATGAAGCGGCCGTCGGGAGAAAAGCTGAACGCCCAGGGCCACCCCGACTCGAACTGCTTCAACGTCCGAGTCAAGCCGTCCGCAACCGAGATCAGCAGCATCTCGTTCGGTCCGTCATCGATCGATTGCACGGTCACGATCTGTTCACCGTCGGGCGACCAGGCCGCGGCACCGAAGTACTCGACTGATTCGTTCGCATATAAGACCTGATGCCCAGTACCATCCATGCCGACGATGCGTAGCTCGTAATAGATCGGCTGACCCTGGCGGTACCAGTGGTAGACCACTCGCTTGCCATCGGGCGATATGGTCAAGGATCCCATCGCAGACTCGTACGGCTCCCACGACCCGTCGTCTGTCAGCAGGCGCACTTCGCCGGTGGCGATCTCACGGGCCGCCACGTTGCCGGTCGACCAATCAATGAACGTCAGGTAGCGTCCATCGGGTGACACACTACCGCCGAGATCGACGTCCGGGCCGCCCCAGACCCGCCGCACCACCATCGGCGTCGAGTCCTGGTCGGACAGCGCAGTGCTCGCGGCGCCGGGGATGCCCGCCGCCAACAGGTCGCCCTCGCCGTTCGTGCGGGGCGACTCCGCATTGCAGCCAATGGCCGCGACAACACCAACAACGAGAATGCCGGTTATCCTGTTCATGGCATCTTTCTCTCATTCCGAATCGTTCGTGCCTGCCACTTTGGTCGGCAGGAAGTTTTCCATCACCCAGACCTCGGCGCCTCCGCTTCCCGAGTCGAAGGCGATGCGCCGCCCATCGGGATGAACACGGAGGTTTCGCAGGGTACTCATCGCCACGTCGAGCTTTTCGGGTGGTCCACCTACGACGGGAATGCGCCAGAGCTGGTACTTGCCGGCGGTCTTCATCGGGAAGAGCACGCTGCTTCGATCCCGCGACCACGCCATGCTACCTGCAATGACGGTGTACGACTCGTGACGGTACAGCTCCTGGGGTTCCCCACCCGTGGCCGGCATCACGAGAACCCGGCGAGAGTCGTTCTCATCGGCGCCGAAGGCGAGGTATCTGCCGTCAGCAGACAAAGCCGGCCTGAGCCCGATATCGCCGGCGTAGAGCAGCTCTTCTACTCCGGTCTCGAGGTCCATCACCGCGATGTGGCGCTCTTCCCCAGTCCTCCGGGTGTAGAAGATCTTCTTCCCGTCCGGCGACGGGTCGATCACTCGGACGATATCGACATCCCACAAGGCACGAAACGGTTCCGCTTCTCCGGTCTGAACGTCGACTTTGAACACGCCACTGCGGTCGTCGCGATCCGTGCCCGCAGCGAGTAGGGACCCACCATCGATCCACCACAGAGGGCGACCGAAGTCGTTGAGGTCAGGCACCAGTTCCCGTATCTCGCCCGTCTCGACGGAGCGGATCGAGTAGGCTCTACGAGTGAAGGCCGTGTAGATTCGCGCTCCGAAGCCGGATATATAGGCGAGGTAGCGGCCGTCGGGGGACCAGGCGGGACCGGCATCATGCGCGAGATGAGTCGGGTTCACTGACGCTGGAGGCGTCAGCAGCCGGCCCGTCTCCGGATCGAGGCTGGCAACATAGACGTCTCGCGCTGTCATGTTCACGCCGTAGCAGAACGAGCCGTCGCGGGTGAAGCCCAACGGCCACACGCGCCACAGGTCCGGCTTCACCAGTCTCGCAGCCCCCGCCGCTTCGCCGTCGGTCACCGGCGTGAGCCAGGCACCCACCGTGCCCGTGCGGTCGCTAGCGAATAGGATGTGCTTACCGTCCGGAGCCCAACCGAGCACATAGTCGTCGGCGGGGTGCTGCACGAGGGGTATCTCACGTCTGCCATCAAGGGCGAGCACGAAGACGTCCCGTTCTTCCGACTCCTTCTCGGCCTGAATGTCGTAGACCACGTATCGTCCGTCGGGAGAGAAGCCCAATCCCCGGGGCGAGCCCCACTCAAACCGTTTCAACGTTTGCGCCGAGCAATCGGCAACCGAGATCGCTGCCATCTTGGCCGATCCGTCACCGTTTGACTGAACGGTCAGGATCTGTTCGCCGTCAGGAGACCAAGCTCCACCGCCGACGTCGCGGCAAAGAACCCGACGTCCCGACCCATCCATCCCGACAATCCGCAGCTCGTACGGCGCGCCCTCGCGGTACCAACCGTAGGCTACCCACTTCCCGTCGGGCGATACGCTAGCGCCTTCCGCGGTCTCGTATGGCTCCGCCGAGCCGTCGTCCGTCAGCAGGCGCGTCTTGCCGGTCGCAAGCTCACGAACCGCCACATTGCCGGTCGGCCAGTCAACGAAAGTCAGGTGACGTCCGTCGGGTGATACGCTGCCACCCAGATCGACGTCGGGGCCGCCCCAGACCCGCCGCACGACCATCGGCGTCGAGTCCTGTTCGGCCGGGTTCGTGCTCGCGGCGGCGCCGGGGATACCAGCCGCCAGCAGGTCGCCCTCACCGTTGGCGCGTGGCGACTCTGCATTGCAACCGATGGCGGCGACAACACCAAAAACGAGAATACCGGCTACCCTGTTCATGGCACCTTTCTATTCTCCTTCCGATCCCGATGCGCCGGTTGAGTGTGACGGCAGGAAATCCTCCATCACCCAGACTTCGCTCGCGACCTCGCCCTGCTCGCAAGTCACTGCAATTCGCTGCCCATCGGGTTGGAAGCGGAAGAACCCGATTCCCTGTATCTCCTCGTACCAATCCAACCTTTCGGGCTGACCGCCGCTCGCCGGCACCCGCCAGAGGCCGTCGTTCTTGTAGTAGAGATACTTGCCATCTGGGCCCCACTGCAGCTCGCTCGGGGGTCCAAATTCAGGATAGAGCACTAGCTGCGGCTCACCGCCTGCGGTTGGCATGATCATCAGGGCCGCCCGGTCACCCTGATGGAGCGTGAACGCCACCTGACGCTTGTCCCGCGACAACCCAAAACGGGGGGAAAGGCGGCCCTCGTATAACACCTTCTCGCCGCCGGTGCCGAGATTCCGAACACGAAGGCTGCTCGAACCCTCCTCACCAAACCACCAGTACAGGAGTTCTTTACCCCCAGCGAGCCACTCCATCCTTACCGCGAGATTGCCGCTCCCCGGCGGAAATCGAATCAGTGATTCGACTTCGCCCGATTGCACTTGGATCTGGAACAGGCCACGTCCTATTTCATCCTTCCCCCGTACGAGCAGCGATCGACCGTCCGGTGACCAACGCAGATACATGAGAGAGGTCAGGTTGGGCTGCAGTTCCTTCACTTCCCCGGTGTCCATTGAACGGATGACTATCACTTCATCGCCGAACGCTCTCCAAGGCCTTCTCGCTGAGAAATAGGCCACGTAGCGGCCGTCCGGTGACCATTCCGGCCCGCCGTTACTCCCCAGGTGACTTTCGCTAATGCGTGTGGGGCGACCGATCAACTGACCCGTCTCGAGATCGAGCGATCCGACATACACATCGGTCATATGCATGCGGACGCCGTAGAAGAACGAGCCGTCCCGCGCAAAGCCAATCGGCTGCGCACGCCAGAGATCCGGTTTCACAAGTCTCGGGGTTGCCGCAGGCATCCCGTCGACCACCGGCAGCAACCATGCGCTGAACGTGCCCGTGCGATCGCTGGCAAACAGCACATGCTCGCCGTCCGGCGCCCATCCGAGAACGACATCATCCGCTCCGTGCTGAACCAAGGTTCGTTCACCACCGGTGGCGACGTCGATCACGTAAATGTCTCTCTGAGGTTCGTCCTCGGCGGGTCGATCGTAGATGACGTGACGGCCGTCCGGCGAAATGCTCACCTCGAACGGACTCTGTTGGCCTAGCGTCTTGAGCACTCGAAGCGAGCCATCGCGTGTGGAGACCAGCCCTATACGGTTTTCACGATTGTCGACTGCAAGAACGAGGAGGGATTCGCCGTCTCCGGACCATTCCTTGGGTTGAACCTGATACGACCCGTCGTGGTACAGGAGACGAGGATTGCCACCATCGAAGTCGATAAGACGTAGCTGGTGGCCATTTTCGTCCGAGTACTGGCTGTAGGCGATCCGCT
>JBDHHL010000404.1:0-4486 GCA_039589375.1 Gemmatimonadota bacterium
AAAGTACCGAGCCAACCGAAGATCCCAGAGTACGCCGAGCTTGTGTGGAGCAGAGCAAATGAGCAGTCCGAATACGAAATGGTCGACCGCTGCCGTTCTCGTGTGTTGCCTTCTTTCTGTCCCGACGCGATCCGAAGATCACGACTTGAGTTCAAAGTTGTTGATTGATCCGCTCCTTATAGCCCAGGCCGCAGAGGTCTGGTTGGTCATAGCGACGCAAGAGAACCAGCTCTGGCCTGGCTGGGATGCGTCGAAGACGCCACTTCTGCTCTACCTTCCCGGCGAACAGGATGTGTTGATCAATCATCCCGACCCGCCCGAAGGTTTTGTCCCCTACACCGGGCCCGTCGAGTTTCCTGGTGGCCGGATCATGGTGAAGAACGGTCCCACGCTGATCGAATACGACGGACAGAATACCTCGCGCAAGATCAACGGTGTCGAGACGCTGGTTGTGGCGGATACGCTTTCAAACCGGATGAACAACATTCGGGCACTCATCCAAGACCCCAGTCCCACGGACGAAAAGGTGCGCGAACTGGAGTATGAAGCCCTCGGTAGCGACGTCTACGACTCGATGGGGATGATTGCTCATGAGGCTTTTCACGTGTACCAGTATCGCAAGGCGCCAAACAAAGGTGCCAGTGAGGTGGCTCTCCGAACGTACCCCGTGCTGGCCGTGGACAACAATGTCGGATTTGCGCTAGAGGGTGATGCGCTTGCAGAGGTCTTGAGGGCGACAACGCCTCAGGAGGCTCGCGCCGCTGCGGTTCGCTGGCTGGCCGTGCGACGTGATCGGAGAAGCCACCTCGATGCCGAAGCCATTGCGTACGAAGACGGTACAGAGTTCAACGAAGGTCTGGCTAAGTACGTCGAATACCGCATGACCGGGGCACTGGAAGGTCGAACGCCCGGGCCCGGCATGAAATGGGCGCAGGGATTCCACGGGTATCAGGACTTGTCAGGGGTGCGCGAGCGACTTATCGATCAGATGGTCAAGCACATGCGGGGGGAGATCAACGTCAACAACGATCCGTACGGAAGCTCGCCACTCCGCATGCGGCTCTATTACTCGGGGATGGCTGTGGCCGTGCTACTCGAGCGGCTGTCACCTGGATGGCATGAGGGTATCCTTCGCCCGAGAGCAACATTGACCGAACTCGCCGAACAGGCGATTGGCGCCAGTCCCGAAGAGCTGGCAGCAGCCCTATCGGCTGCGAGGAGCGCCCCGTCCTATCGCTCTCTCGTTCGGACGAAGGAGGAGCTCGAGGCTGAAGGCAAAAAACGCATTGAGACCCTGCTGGCGGAGATCTGTGAGCGCACTGAGGGATCCGTAACGATCGACTATACGGAACTGAAGGTCTCGAAAGTGGGTATCGCCTACACGCCATTCGGCGTTGTCGGTGTCGACGCTGACCAGACCATCTACCGAATGGTCCCGGTGCGCGCACGGGTCCAGCCGGGGTACGGCTTCAAACAGACCGAAGCCGCACCGGTTCTGCATGACCGGAAACAGAAAACCTTTCGGATGCCCTTGAGAGATCGCGTAGCTCGACACGACCTCGAGAAGCTGTTGGGGGTCGAGTCGCTATCGGAGTCATCGATCCGCAATGTCGAACTCGAGTTGCCGGGGGTCAAGGTGTCTGCCAGGCGAGCCATCGTGACGTGGGATAAGGGGCACGTTACGGTCTCCTTCTCGTACCGATAGATGACAGGACAAGCTCTTGCATCGCCGCGCAGGATGGGCCGCGCCACCCCGAAACCCGGCGACTCCATGCCCTCCACTCACACTCTGGTGCACCGCGCCGCCGCAGCTGCTGACGCTACTGGCACTGACACACTGCCCCGTGACGCTACCGTCAGCGGGGGTTGTGTCAGTAGCACCTCCCGGCGCGGGGCCATCAGACCGGACGCAAGGCTGCCCGCCCGTCCGAAACCTGCGAGGACCGGCTCTGTGGTGGCGGGTGACCTGCGGTTTACAGATCCGCTGCTCTGCCAACTGAGCTGCGGTGGCGGGACACGTAAGTATAGCGAAGTCAAGCACTTACGCCAAGAAGCACGCCGAGAGCGTATCTTCCCAAGCTCGGTCGTAGACCTGATGAACCAGGGCCCTGCTTATCCAGACGACACGAGGCAAATCCAGATTCTCAGGACCGGCGAGAAATATTCTCGCGCCACTACCGAACTCGTTCTATAGTGACTACCGAACTCGTTCTATAGGTGGCGTCATGAGCCTGGACAACATACTTCTCGGTATGCTGTGTGAGCCGCGCAGCGGGTACGACCTCAAAGCGAAGCTCGATGAAGTGGTACGCTACTTCTGGCCGGCCGAATTGACTCAGATCTATCGGATCCTCAAGCGTTTGGAGGGCGAGGGGCTGCTGAGAAGCCGCATGATTGCCTCGGATAAGGGGCCCGATCGTCGCGTCTATTCAGTGACGGCGGCCGGTCGGCGAACACTGCACAAGTGGCTTTCGAGCGAACCCATTATAGAGGATGAGCGCTACGCGGCGCTGGGCCAGCTCTTCTTCATGGGTCAGTTGGGAGATTTGGAACAGTCTGCTCGGTTCATGACCGAGATGCGCGCCAAACGTGTAGCGCAACTTGAAGCATTGCGTGAACTCGAGCGGCAACGGCTAGAGCCCGTGGGAGGCGCAACGGACTGTTTCGACGATAACGAATTCCATGAGTACCTGACGCTTCGAACCGGCATCAACACGATGACCGCCCGGATCAAATGGTGCGATGAGACGCTCGAGCGGATCCGAAACCGGATCGAGCAGAAATCGCATCGGGGCAAATCCAGGAGAGAGACAAGACGATGAATCGAGAAAACCTTGCAGTTAGGAGGCTTGGCGCGATCCTCTGCGTGCTACTGCCCGCGCCTTGGTCGATCGCTTTCGGACACGGCTACAGCAAAACGAGCGACGTGCCGGTCGTCATGTCCGACGGCGCGGCGCTGGCTACGGACGTCTACTTGCCCAACATCGGCGAAAGCTTCCCGGTTGTCCTGGTACGCACGCCGTATCACAAAGCCCAGTTGGAGGCTCGATTCGCGGATCCACTGGCCGATCACGGCTACGCGATCGTGGCGCAGGATGTGCGCGGCCAGCAGGCATCGGCCGGCGCAGGCCCGTTTCGCCCGATCGTTCAGGAAAGACAGGATGGGCTCGATACACTCGACTGGATCGCGAAGCAGTCGTGGTGCAACGGCAGGATCGGCGTGTGGGGCTCGTCCTACAACGCGTACTGTGGCATGATCCTGACGCCGGAGAAGCACCCTGCCCTCAAGACGGCCGTCAACATTTCCGGCTGGGGCGACTCGCCGTCTCTGGTCGCACCCGGGGGGGCAATGCACCTCATGTTGATGGCACCTTGGTGTCTGTCCAATCAGATTCGCGGCAAAGGTTCGTCCCACGATTACGACTGGCCCGAAGTCTTCAAGAAGGTACCGGTCAACGAGATACCCCGCTCGATCGGTGTCGACAGCCCTGAGTGGGAGTACGTACTCGGTCTCTGGAACACCGACATCCTACGTCGCGACGCGAGCATCGCCCGGCGTTACGGCGACATCCGGACTCCCATTCTTTATCTAACCGGATGGAACGACTTCGTGGCCCGCCTTACGCTTGATGCATACGAGGGCATCGTCGATTCGAAGGCTGCTGATCGCGGCGCATTTCAGAAACTGATCGTCGGTCCCTGGCGCCATGATCAGTACTGGGGCAAAGGCACCGCCGTTGGCGATGAGGACTTCGGACCGGCCGCCCAGTTGGGGAATGACAAGATCATCGAGCTTACGCTGCGATGGTTCGATTATTGGCTCAAGGGTGAGCAGACCGGTATCGTCGAGGAGAAGCCCGTCCGACTCTTTGTAATGGGAAGCAACACCTGGCGGGAATACCACCAGTGGCCGCCACGCACCGTGAAGCTCCAGAAGTGGTACCTGGATGGTTCCGGAAGTGCCAACGGACTCTCTGGCGACGGCTATCTGTCACCGGACATGCCGATCGGGAACAGCCCGGACTCCTTCGTCTATGATCCGATGAATCCCGTCCCGACGACCGGCGGTGTGAACTACCACTTCTTCCGGAGTAACCTCGGCGCCAAGGATCAGAGGCTGGTCGAGCAAAGAGACGATGTGCTCGTCTACACATCACCGCCGTTGAAAGACGGCCTGGAGATCATCGGCCCGATACAGGTCGTCCTGTATGCGTCCACCGAAGGCAGGCACACGGATTTCACGGCCAAGCTGGTGGAAGTATGGGAAAGTGGGTACGCGCGTATCATCGAAGACGGCATCAAGCGCGGACCCGATGAAGCCCCTCGAGCCGAGATCGAAGTCATGGAGCCCGGGAAGATCTATAGGTTCACGATCGACCTCGGAGCCACGGCCATCTCGATTGCAAAGGGCAATCGGTTGCGTGTGGAGGTGTCGAGCAGCAACTTCCCGAAATACTCGCGCAATCCGAATACCGGCGAGCGAGCA
>JBDHHL010000405.1:0-4475 GCA_039589375.1 Gemmatimonadota bacterium
CGAGCGGTCCCATTGCGGTTCGCACGCAGATGGGCCCGGATTTGAGATCTGACTTCACGCCTCACTTCGAAGCTTGGGCCGAGTACCCGACCGCCCAGGGTACTCCCTCGACCGCGCCGTCGCTTGTTGTACTTGTCGATGACCTGGACATCCTCGCAGGGAGTGGCGTGCATCAACTGTGGATGTACCAGTCTTCGGACAATAGCGCGGTGCCGCTCACTGCGCGAGAGATCAGGAAGATCAACACGGAGACCGGCGACGGCGAGGTCATCGCCACGGACGCAACGGCGGCGGTCCCGGGCGGCGCTCCGAACGAGGCCTTCGAGTTCACGATCAGCATGACGGACAACCCGGGCGGGTTGCTCGACTACGATCACATTCTGATCACGGTCGAAGACGGGGTGGCCACTTCGCCGTCGACTAGGACGAGCCTTTACACGTTCTACAACGACCAAAGCGACCCCGCCCTCCCGGTAGTATTGGGGTCCGGTTCAATGACCTTCGGGCACTTCGACGTGGCCAATGGGGCGCCCGGCCGGCAGTGGGGCTTCGCGGGCTCCGGCCTGGCCAACTACTTCGGCGACCAGTTCCGGGCCCGAACGGCCAACATGGTACGGCCGACCGAAGGTTACGCCTACTACGGCTGGTTGACCGGGACCGATGCCAGCGGGTCCCCGTTCTATGCGAGTTTGGGGCCGCTGACGGCGGAGTTCCCGACATACGCTTCGCTGGAGGACGCCGACATGACGCGGGATATCCCATCGGCGACTGAGAGCGTGGTCACGGAGACGGGCATCGCGGTGGGGATCAACTACAACTTGTTGTCCGACATCGCGCTCCCAAGCCCCTTCGCAGGCGAACACCCGTTTTGCAACGTCACGGAGTACTGGATTACCTTGCAGCCCAAGACTGCGGACCTGACCAAGCCGGGCCCGACCGTCGCGATCCGGGGTGCTACACCGGAGAGCTTCACCAAGTCGGCAATTTGCGCGACGGAGTAGTCCGGCGCCTTTGATCTGCATTACCGAGTGCGGGGCGAGTCGAGCGGCTCGCCCCGCCGTTTTTCGGGGGCCGGGCATGACGTGGTGGGACGCGGCCTCCCGGCCGACCAACAGGGATGCTTGGCGACGGCCGCACTAGCGCGAAGCAGCCCAAAAGAGCCAAGGCCCGATAGCCCCCCCCATTCAGGCACGCCCCCGCTCGGTTCGAACCGGGCGGGGGCGTCTTTCTGTTTGGCTCCTGCCGGTTCGGCCGGGCAGGGGCATTCCATCGTATAGCAGCCCTCCTTGGCTGGCTCGGCGTCGCCTGAGCGGGCGCCGCCTGGGGATTAGGCGAGAGGCGGAATCGACCCGCGGCTGGCGCCGGAATCCGTCGGCACCCGACTCTTCATTGTCCGGGACTCGTTCACCCGCACGCGGTCGATCGTCTCGCTGCCGTATTGGCGGTGAGGGGAAGAGATCGTGGACGAGAACAGCGTGGGAAAAGACGTCCTCGGCTGCTTCGCTGTAAGCGGCGGCCATGTCGGTGGCGATCGCTTCGATCGAGGCGAGTTGCTCGGGGGAAAGCTCGTGGAAGAGACGAAAGCAAAGTGTTCTTGCTTCGCCTCTGGCCGATCAAGACGATTCGGCTGCTCTCGAGGTCGAGGACGCTGGTGAGGTGGCGCCGATACGGGTCCGCGAAGTCGTGGGCCTCGGTCCGGATTCCGCAGCGGGGGCAGCGGAGCTTCCGGTTTGCAATCACCACCTCGACGACGGCGTGCGCCAGGTGGAGGTCCCGGAGGCTCCGGTCCCATAGCTGTGGACCGGCTCGGCGACCTCGCACCAACCGCGGAGTTGTGGAAGGAACAAGAAGCGTTGTTTTGTTGAGGCCATTAAGTATTGGCGGTTTCTCAGGGGTTGACAGCGCGAAGATCGGGTGGTATTGTCGCGATTACCAATCAGTGCGACCCGTAATAGCAAGCCAGGCTTCTAGTTCAGCCGGTCCGGTTTGTGAAGCGCAGCCTAAGAAAAAACGCATGGCCACTGACGCCAGCGGGCGTTGGATTTCCATATAGATCGTTGCGGCCTGGGTAGGCGAACCGGGCTGTAGGTTTTGGCGTTAGTTTGTTCCACTTCATGGAGGCTGTGTCGGGTTACTAATTTGTTTGCTTCCACGACAATTCGGTTGTTCATCACATCTCACCCTGACGCACTGGTGCGTAAGCTGCGTTCGTATGCTCAAAGGAGGGGGCTGTGAGATACCGTGCGTTTTTTATGGCTGCGGTAGGTTTCCTGTTTCTCCTGGGATCCACTCCGGCGCTAGCGCAGGTCGGTAAAGTCACGGGAGTGGTGACCGACGCGCAGACGGGCGAGGCGCTGGTCGGCGTCCAGGTCTACCTGGAGGGCACCGGCCGAGGCGCTCTGACGTCCGACAACGGTCGATACTTCATCGTGAACGTCCAACCCGGATCCTACGTGGTGGTTGCCGAGTTGCTCGGTTACCAGACGACGCGCGTAGAGAATGTCGGGGTGTCGATCGACATCACGAGAACTGTCGACTTCCAGTTAACGCCGCAGGCGATCGCGGTCGGAGAGATCCGGGTCGAAGTCGAGGCGACGCCGTTGATCGAGACGCAGGCGACGGGCACGCGAGACTTCATCGCGCTGTCCGACATCACCAGCCTGCCGATCACGACGATCAACGAGGCGCTGTCGCTGCGCAGCGGCTTCCTGCAAGTGCCTCAGAACACGGACATCCTGTCGCTGACGCAGGAGGAGCGCGGGATCACGCCGGTCAGCATTCGCGGCGGCCGAAACGGCGAGACGCTGTCGCTGATCGACGGTGTGCCGGTCAACAACTTCATCTTCGGCGGACCGTCGTTCCAGCCGACGCCGTTCGCGATTCGGCAGGTCGACTTCGAGCGCGGCGGCTTCGAGGCGCAGTACGGCAACGCGCTGTCGGGGATCATCAACATCTCGACGCGCGAGGGCGGCACGGAGCTGCGCGGCGCGCTCGAGTACCGCACATCGGAGTTGGCCGGCGCGCTGGGCAGCGATGCCGACGACCTGTTGGGCGCGAACCTAATGCAAGGCTACGTGTCGGGTCCGATCCCGGGGACGCAGGAGAAGCTGCGCTTCGCGATCTCGGGCCGCGAGGATAACCGGGCCAGCCGAATCCTCGAGTTCGACGACGAGGTGTACAATCCTCAGTTCGAGACGCCCGAGTTGGGCTTCACGCAGCCGACGGCCTGGGACCTCTGGCAGGGCTGGCGTTCGTTCGGCTTCAATTCCACGCGGGACATCACCGGCAAGCTGACCTGGCACGTCATGCCGACGGCGAAGCTGAACTTCACGGCGATCGACTATCAGCGGCAGTCGCAGCCGTTCCTGTTCGACTTGCTGCTGGCCGAGGGCGATCCGGTCTTCCACTGCATCGACCTCTACGGCGACGAGGATATGTGCAACAAGGCGTACGGCGGGTTCAACGAAGACGAGATCGCGCCGGGCTCGTTCCGCCAGGACCGGACCGTCTACATCGCGCGCTGGGACCATACGGTCGGCCGGACGTTTTACAACATCATCGCGTCGCGGTTCGACCAGTTTCGTGAGACGTGCAACTGGTACCAGGGCGTGTGCATGGAGGACCGTTTCGCCAACACGAACTTCACACAGAACTTCCAGGCTTCGGGCGTGACGGCGGTCCACCCGGCTGCGGGCTCGGGCCGCTTCTACGGCGGCGAAGACGTGACGACGTACCACGCGCGGTTGGACGTCCAGTCGCAGCTGAGCGACCACCACAACGTATCGGCGGGCGTTCTGTACCAGACCCACGATATTGCATACGACGAGAAGCGGGACCGCGGTATCAGCGACATTCTGGTTACCGAGCAGATCTACTCGGCGGACCCGTGGGAATTGGGCTTCTACCTGCAGGACCGTATCGAGTACGACTTCATCACGATCCGCATGGGCTTCCGGGTCGACCTCGGTAGGGCGGCGAGTCCGGGCCTGATGTTCGAGAACCCGCTCGATCCGACCAACGGCACGACGGCGTTCAGCGTTTGCGATAATCCGAGCGACTGGCAGAACGTGACGATCAAGACCTACGATCCGGTGGCGGATCAGTCGACGGACGAGGTGGTCTCGGCGGATCCGAGCTGGACGCGCTCGTACTGCGCCGAGAATCGTGATGCGCTGAACGAAGCGGCGGCCATCGCCACAGCGGACGACATGGGCGAGTCGAAGACCCGCAGCCAGTTTTCGCCACGTCTGGGGATCACGTTCCCGGTGACGGCGAACTCGAACATATTCTTCAACTTCAGCCGCTTCACGCAGAACCCGCTGTACAATAACCAATTCCAGGGCACGGGGATCGGCACGACCAGGGAAGGTACGCCGGACGCCCCGCAGATTTTCGCGGCGAACTTCAACGTTCCGTTCCTGGGTAACCCGAACCTGGTAATCGAGGAGACGACACAATACGAGGTCGGCTACCTG
>JBDHHL010000406.1:0-4471 GCA_039589375.1 Gemmatimonadota bacterium
GTCACTCGTATGCTTTCGAGGAGCCTGCCATTCGGTCTCTGATCGAGTCACCACCGGAACTGACCAGCTGGCCAACACGAGCGGCACACTCATCGTTCTATGTGGAACTCCCGTACAATCTCTTCTGGGCGGCGGTCGTAGAAGGTCATCCGCCAGAACCGGTCGAGGGGATGTTCGTGAGGCTCCAGCCCGAGCAACCGGTGGGCCAGGCGGATGTTCTGCTGGTTCTCGGGATGCGCGCCGACCGCCCCGGGTTCAGCGTGGCCGAGCTGACCGCGGACCTCGCTGGCGGGGATGTGCCGGAGGACTCGACCGCGTTCGCTCCCGACATTCCCGGCGCAGATCTCGCGGGTCTATATTCTCTGCGGAGACCCTCGGAGGTTGTGTTGCTGGTGCTGAGAGCGATCTGGTATATCGACACGTACCCGATGTCGATCGAACACGTGCGGAATGTCCGCACAGACGAAGCGGAGTCGAGTGGCCAAAGCGAGAGCACGTCGCTCGACTACTACCGGGTCGGCATCGTCGAACGGAGCCGCGGATGATTGCGGGAATTAGGATTGCCCGTTTCTTCGGGTTCGAGGTTCGGCTCGATCTCTCCTGGTTTGTAGTCTTCTTCCTCGTCCTCTGGACCTTCGCGCAGGCGGTCTTCCCTGCGCGCGTACCTGGCTACGACACTGCCGTGTACGGGGCGATGGCTTTCGCGGGAGCCGTGCTCTTTTTTGGCTCGGTGCTGTTGCACGAACTGGCGCACTCGGCGATGGCGCGGGCGCGCGGCATTACTGTCGAAGGGATCACCCTCTTCATTTTCGGCGGAATGGCCCGGCTTAAGTCGGATCCAGAGAACCCGAAGGACGAGTTCCTGATCACCGTTGTTGGGCCACTGTCCAGCGCCGCGATCGGGCTGGCCCTGCTCGCCTTTGCAAAGGCCGGGGCACGCTGGGGTGTACCGGAGCCGGTCACCGGCGTCGCTGACTTTCTGGCGATTGTGAACTTCTGGCTCGCTGCGTTCAACCTCATTCCGGGCTTTCCGCTGGATGGCGGACGGTTGTTCCGCTCCCTCGCTTGGTACATAACGAAAGATCTGCGGAAGGCGACGCGCTGGGCGTCGTATACGGGGCGCGGCCTAGGGTTCGTGATGATTGGGGGTGGCATTGTCCAGTTGCTCTTCCAGGGCGATCTGGTCGGTGGGATGTGGCTCATCTTCATTGGCTGGTTCCTGGCCCAGGCCGCCGAGGCGAGCTACAGACAGCTCATCTTGAGGCGCATCCTCGAGGGGGTGCAGGCGCACGAAGCGATGACGCGGACTCCCGAGACCGTACCACCGGAATTGACGCTACGCGATCTTGTCGACGACTACTTCTTGCGTCGTCGCTACAGCGCCTTTCCCGTGGAGGACGATCAGGGCAAGCTCTTGGGCCTCATCACTTTGAGCCAGGTGAAGGACGTGGAGCGCGATCGCTGGCCCACAACTCGGGTTCAGGAAGTGATGATGCGGGTGTGCGAGGCAGTCACGGTTCGACCCCAGGACACGTTGGCCGACGTCCTCTCCAAGCTCGAGGGCGCCGGCGTCGGGCGAGCCATGGTCGTCGAGAACGGGCGCCTAAACGGAGTCATTTCGCGCGCGGACGTAGCGCAGTGGCTGGACAAGTATCAGCAACTGCACTGAGCGCCATGGGCACGGTCCCTTGTGAATGACGAACATCGTATGGTGAATTTCGAGTGACGAAGCCGGTTAGAGGAGGGAACCGGTGTTCACATCGTTGGGTCGACTGCCGGGAGAAGTGAGTGGCAGCTAGGAGTCGAGAGCCAGGTACCGTGGAAGAGACCGCGGAGGAGCTCGAGCGGCATGCCGGCCGGATCGTCGAGAAGCTGAGTGAAGCCTATCCGGCGCGCATCGAGCTCGACTTCGGCAACCCTCTGGAGTTGGCCGTCGCGACCATCCTGTCGGCCCAGTGCACCGACAAGCGAGTAAACGAGGTCACACGCACCCTGTTTCAGAAATACCGGACGGCGGAAGACTACGCGAACGCCGATCCAGAGCTGTTCCAGGAAGAGATCCGGCCGACCGGTTTCTTCAGGAACAAGACCCGTTCGATCCTCTCATTCGCCCAGGCGTTGGTGGATGAGCACGACGGGGTCGTCCCCGCCACGATGGAGGAGCTCATCGAGCTCGCCGGGATCGGCCGCAAGACGGCCAACGTCATTCTAGGTTCCGGTTTCGGCAAGAACGAGGGAGTCGTGGTCGACACTCACGTCAAGAGGGTGTCGGCACGCCTGGGCCTGAGCCGTGAGAGCGACCCTGAGAAGGTCGAGCGAGATCTCATGGTCCTCGTCCCTATGGAGGAGTGGAGGGACTTCGGGTTGCGAATGGTTCAGCACGGTCGTTACACGTGTACGGCCCGCAAGCCAAGCTGCGACGGATGTCCGGTCGAGGAACTCTGCCCGAGCGCCCACACCCTAGCATAGCATGAGGTCACGCTGTGCAGGTCGCGCGTAGGTAGCGCAGGTACGGAAGGCCAACGGCCTTGAAGGAACAGCCAGGGATAGAACACTTAGGACTAGGGAGCCCAATCCATGGAGTTGAATCGCGCTGACGCGCTGGCCTTGATGCACGAGTATACTCAGAACGAGAACCTCCGCCGGCACATGTACGCGGTGGAAGCTGCAATGCGAGCCTATGCACGTAAGTACGGTGAAGATGAGGAGTTCTGGGGCATAACGGGATTGCTTCACGACTTCGACTACGAGCGCTGGCCGAACGATGAGCGCAAGCCGGACGACGAGCATCCTACCACGGGCGTGAACATTCTGCGCGAGAGAGGCTATCCGGACGAAATGCTGCAAGCGATTCTCGGCCATGCCGACCACACGGGTGTTCCGCGTGAGAGCCTTATTGCCAGGACGCTGTACGCCGTCGATGAGCTCACAGGTTTCTTGACCGCTTGTGCTCTGGTACGGCCTACGGGCCTGAGCGACCTCAAAGTCAAGTCCGTCAAGAAGAAGTTCAAGGACTCGAGCTTTGCCCGTGGCGTCGCCAGAGATGATGTAACCAAGGGAGTCGAGGAATTGGGTGTAGACTTCTCGGAACACACCCAAGTGGTCATCGACGCTATGCGAGGGATTCAGGACCAGCTTGGCCTGGGCCCGAGTGTGGACAGTCAGACGGACCAGTGACACTATGCCTTTCACGACGATCATTGAGCCCTTCAGGATCAAGGCGGTCGAGCCTATTCGCGTCACTTCGAGGGCGGAGCGGGAAGAGAAGATCCGAGAGGCCTTCTTCAACGTCTTCCTCTTGCACGCTGACGATGTACTGATCGACCTGCTCACCGACAGCGGCACGGGCGCGATGAGTTCGAACCAGTGGGCCGCGGTGATGCGCGGGGACGAGTCCTATGCGGGAAGCCCGTCATTCTACCGCTTCGAGGAGGCTGTGAAGCGGTTGTTCCCGTTTGAGTTCATCATCCCGACCCACCAGGGCAGAGCTGCTGAGCGGATACTGTTCTCGGTAATGTGCGGGCCGGGGGATATCGTGCCCAACAACACGCATTTCGACACAACGCGTGCCAACATCGAGTACTGCGGGGCAGAGGCGCTGGACTTGCCGTGCGCCGAGTCGCGCGATCTGGCAGCACATCATCCCTTCAAGGGGAACATGGATGTCGGCGCGCTCGAGGATGTGCTCGGCCGCGAGGACGGAATAAGCGTGCCGCTCGTGATGTTGACTATCACGAACAATTCGGGCGGCGGTCAACCGGTGTCGATGGCCAACGTTCGGGCGGTAGCGGAGGTGTGTCGTCGCTTCTCGGTACCCCTCTATATCGATGCCTGCCGGTTCGCGGAGAACGCGTACTTCATCAAGTTGCGCGAGCCGGGGTACTCGGACAGGTCGGTCCCCGACATCGCGCGTGAACTCATGTCCTATGCCGATGGCTGTACCATGTCGGCGAAGAAAGACGGGCTCGCGAACATAGGCGGGTTCTTGGCGACGAACGACGGCGAGTTGGCGCGCCAGGAGAAGGACCTTCTCATCTTGACGGAAGGGTATCCCACATACGGCGGGCTGGCAGGACGGGACCTCGAGGCCATTGCATCGGGCCTGGAGGAGGTGGTCCACGAGGATTATCTGCAGTATCGAATCGTGTCCACGGAGTACTTGGGGAAGCATATCTCGCAGGAGGGCGTACCGATCGTTCAGCCGCCGGGTGGTCACGCCATCTATGTAGACGCGCGGCGGTTTCTTCCGCACATTGAGGCGCTCCAATATCCGGGTATCGCCCTGGCGGTCGAATTCTATCTAGAAGGCGGTATCCGCGGCGTCGAGATCGGCAGCGTTATGTTCGGACACGTGGATCGGGAGACCGGCGAGGAAGAGCCGGCGGCACAGGAACTGTTGCGGCTGGCGATACCGCGCCGGGTGTATACTCAGAGCCATGTGGACTACGTTGTAGAGGCGATTCTCGAGGTG
>JBDHHL010000407.1:0-4466 GCA_039589375.1 Gemmatimonadota bacterium
TCGCTGGCAGCAGGTCGCCCCCCAACCCATCTAGACGCAGCATCAGTGATTTTTTGTCGGTGGCTCCCAATCCGCAAACCTCTTTTGGGCGGGTTGTGTAGGGATTCTCGCCTCTTGTTCTTCGAGCCGTTCCGCAAGCCACTGAAACCATTCGGCAATGCGCTCGTGCGATCGCTCCTCCCTGATCTCCTCGAAGTAGGGGCGAAGCTTCCGCCACATGGCAACTGCAGCACCGCCGGTCAACTCCTGAACCAGATGAAACGGCGCGACACCCCGAAATACCAAGAGGCCGACCGTTTCGTACATCAGGAAGACCGACAGCGCAGCGCCTTCGTACTCAGCGCCCATGGCACGAAGCTCCGTCGCCGAGATCCCGTCCGGGACTAAACCCAGGAGCCGAAAAGCCTCGGCAAACTGGGGACCCAGTACCGCGTGCATTAGCTCGATAGCTGCTGCGTCGCGCCTTCTCTGGCGGTAGTGCCGAACCTGGATCACGGCGAAGATCACTCCTCCGATGACCGCCATCCCACCGAGAAACTCTCCAAGACTGGCCAGCGTATTCAGCATGTATTCCTCTTGCTGCCTAGCGGCTATGCGTCCCAGCTGCGCCCCAAGTGATCGCGGGGGAAGACGCCGCTATTCAGGGATGCTCATGCGACGCAGCAGGTCCTGGAAGCGTGGGTCCGAGCGCAATCCGTCGTAGGCTGGATTCGTCTTGATGAAGGCCAGACTGCCATCGCGCTCGGCATAGGCTCGCTCCAGCCACTCGAACGCTTCATCCACCTGTCCGAGCCCGGCATAAACATTCGCAAGTCTACTCGGACGGACATACTCGCCGGCCGCGATCCTCTCGAGACTCCGTTCGACCTCCCACCGCCAAACACTTTCGAAACCGGAATCGGCACAGGCCCGCTCGAGAGCGGCCTGCCGCGCCAGCGCCTCCGGCTCGGCACCCGAACGCATCAGCTGCTCCCGGCGCAGCGCGAGATACTCCTCGCACATTCCAAGCCTTTCGTAGGCCCACATCATCACTTCGCGAGCGCGATCGTAATATGGGTTCATGTCGAGCACTTCTCGCGCTTCCTCCAGCGCCCGGTCGTATTGGCGTGCCGCGTTGTAAAACTCCGCCAGGCCCGTCCTATGGAGGAGTGAGAGCGGTTCGAGCTCCACCGCTCGGATCCCCTCCACGATGCCCTCCTCGTAACGACCCACGGCCGCCAGGTACACGCCGTATACGTGGTGAGCCATAGGATAACTCGGGTCCAGCTCGATGGCCCGTTGGAGTTGGCGCTCGGCTTTCTGCCAGTCCCAGTCGTATACGAAGCTCACGTGACCCAGCACCAAATAGGCATCGGCAAGGTCGGGGTCGAGCGACAGCGCCTTCTCCGCTGCCGCCTTCGCTTTGGGCATTCCCTCCCGGGTGGAGACTGCCCCCAGCGGCTGTCCCAGTAGGTACCAGGCGGTGGCCAGTCCCGCGTACGGTTCGGCGTAGGTGGGATCGCTCTCGATCGCCTCCTCGAAGTACTCGATCGCTCTATAGGCGCCGTCAACCGTGAACCTCGCCAGGTGGTAGCGACCCTTGAGACACGCTTCCTGCACCTCGGGTTCGACTTCGCGGGTGCGGCTCAGCCGCGCCCGCTCGTCCAGCGTCAGCACGGCCTCGATCTCGCCAGCGATCGCCTGGGCCACCTCACTCAACAGGGCGAGGACGTCGCGCAGGTCCCGCTCGTAGCTGTCGGCCCAGAGGTGACGGTCGGTGGGCCCGTGGATGAGTTGGGCCGTGATCCGAACGCGGTCCTCCACCCGAAGAACCGACCCCTCCACCAACGCCTCCACGCCGAGTTCCTCCGCGATCTCCGCCATCTGCTTTGCTGCGCCCTTGTATTGCATCGCCGAAGTGCGGGACTTCACCTCGAGCGAGCCGATCTGGCTGAGCCGGGTGATCAGCGCCTCGGTCATCCCATCGGCGAAGTACTCTTCGGCAGAGTCTCGGGACAAGTTCTCCAGCGGGAGCACGGCGAGCGAACCGATCTGCGGCCGCGCGGGGCGTCCGCCAAACAGCATCCAGCCCGTTGCCACGACGCCCCAGACGGCGAGCGCAACTACGAAGGTCGCCGCCGCATTGCGCCACGTCACGAAGCGTCTGCGTCGTCCGGCTTCGTGCTGCACAGCAGCCGCATCTGCTTCCACTACCCGTGGCTCAGGGTCGGCGGGCGCGGGACTGGGAACCTCGCCCTCGCGCACGAACGCCGTCGCCAGTACGACGGGCAGCCCAACGATGAACAGTACTATCGCGAGAGCGGGAAACCACTGCGGCAGCCCCAGACCCTCCGTCAGCGCCTGCACAGCTTGATACGCGACGAGGGCGGCGCCGCAGTAGATCAATAGCACCTGCCACAGGCTACGCCGGTGGATCTCGTGGATCAGGTGCTTGAGATGGGACATGGACTCCTCCCGCTCACTCGTATTTTGCCACCAACTCCTGGAAGCGTGGGTGGTCGCGGAGGGGGGCCCAAGTTGGATCGACGCGCAGACTGGCCACAGATGTAGGATTATGTCCAGGCACCGACAATAGGAACCCGATCCGATCGATGGAAGCGTCGTATTGCCCGGTCATCATGAGTATGCGAGCCAGGTCCCCGACTCGCCACATCCCCATCCAATGGTCCTTGGTCATCGGAAGCAGCTCGATGCCTCTCTCTCCTGCACGAACGGCGTCCTTCACGCGCCCGAGCCCAGCATACGCCATGCCGAGCGCGCCATATAAACGAGGATCCTCCGACGCCTCTTGGACCATGTCCTCCAACAACGCGGCCGCCGAGTCGTAATGCTGGCGCGCGAGCTCAGGCTCGTTCATCAGGCCGTAGATCTGGGCAACGAACAGCGCCTTAGGGTAGTAGTAGAACTGACTGTCATAGACAGGTAGCGAGCCGGATGACAGGCGCTCGAGCGCGGCTCCGTAGTGGCCATCCCAGATGTCCGCGACTGCCCAGATAAAGCCGCCGAACCGGTCATGGATGATGTCGAGCCCCCTGTCGCTGGCTTCTTCGAATACCGACCGCGCCGCGGACGCGTTGCCATCCCAGTTTAGACGGTTCCACGCCTTCAGGGCATACGCCCAGATCATATCCGGGGCGAGCGTAAGGGCACGGTCGTAGTAGCGCTCCGCCTCCGCATAGTTGCGGAGTGAGCTGTGAGTCACGGCCAACTCCCAGTGTATTACGGCGTCACGCGGACCGAGCTCTGTGGCCCTCTCCAGGTGCGCCCGCGCTGATTCGAAGTCGCCTCGACGCCGTTCTACATAGGCCATGTTGGCGAAGAGCTCACTATTGCCAGGCTGCAGAGCGAGAGCCATTTCGAATTCCCGCACTGCTCCTTCATAGTCCACGTGACCGTGGTAGTGGTAGTAACCGAGCGCCTGATGCCCCTCGGGTAGATCCGGATCGAGCTCGAGCGACCGGTCCGCAGCTAGCTTCGCCTGAACGAGACACTCTTGCGAGCGATCGTAGCGAAACCAGTACAGTCGAGTGTGCACCTCTGAGAGCTTGGCGTAGGCGTGTGCAAAGCTGGAATCCAACTGTGCTGCCTCCTCGAACATCCCGCGCGCTATGCGCAAGTCGGGTTCAGCGTAGCCCCGCTGCATGAACTCGAGGCCACGCAGGTAGTAGTCGTAAGCCTCGAGGTTGTCCGTAAGCCTACGTTCAATCTCTTCTTTCACGGCAAGCGTTAGGGTCGCCTGCAGCGCGGCCGCTACCTGCTGCGCCACGTCGCTCTGGACCGCAAATATGTCGGTCAGATCGCGGTCGTAGATCTCCGCCCAAAGGTGTTCATCCGACTCGGCGTCGACGAGCTGGGCGTTGACACGAACGCGACCATGAGTCCGCTGAACGGTTCCCTCGACGATCGTGGCCACGCCGAGTTCCTCCGCTATCTCGCGAACGCTTTTACCCGCAGGATCTTTGTACTGCATGATGGAAGTGCGGGAGGTCACCTTGAGGCCTGCGATCTTGGTCAGGTGGGTGATAATCGCGTCCGTGACCCCGTCGCTGAAGTATTCATTCTCAGGGTCGGCGCTCATATTGACGAAGGGCAGGACGGCAACGGACCTGGCGTCGATCAGCTCGGCTGACAGCTCGGCCTGATCCCCGGCGCGTTCCAATGCTTCGTCCCCTCCGCGCCCAAAGGTCGCCACCGCCGCACCGGCAATCACGAAAATAACCGCGAGGATGAGAAGCTCTACTCCACTTGCCTTCTGCCGGCCTTTCTCGCCGTGGTACCAGGCAAGCACCAACACGGCAAGGAATCCGACGGCGGCGATGACGATGGCGCTGCGTGTGATGTAAGTCGGCCAGCCGAAATTGTCCGCCACGAACCCCAGCGCCTCGAGAAAGAGCCAGGCCCCTGCGAGATACACGACCGCCCAGTGGACGATCTTTCGCTCTCTAAGGCGCTGCACGAAGGAAGGC
>JBDHHL010000408.1:0-4466 GCA_039589375.1 Gemmatimonadota bacterium
CAACGTGCACGCCCAACACCAGGAGACGCTTGCATTGCGGCCGCTGATGAAGGATCGGTTCGCGTTCGGTTCGGGGTCGGTCGCGTTCGACCGCTCGAGCGGGCGCGTCACGGGTCTCGCCATCGACGCAGGCCGCATCCTGGGTGTGCGCTACAGCAAGCGGAACTAGCCGGCGTGTATGAGAAAAGCCTGAGTCAGTTGAGCGAGGCGGGCTCTGGTAAGGCGCGGCTGGGCTGGCGCGTGGTGTCTTCGGGCGCGATCTGCCGCCGCAGCGTCTGAGGCCGTAGCGGCAGGATGACGCGGAAGGTGGCGCCGGGACCCGACCGCTCGACCAGCTCGATCGTACCACCGTGAGCCTGGACGACTTCGCGAGCGATGGCGAGCCCGAGGCCCGAGCCAATCTTCCGGGACCGCTCGACCTGATAGTACTTCGCAAAGACGTGGGGCCGGTGCTCGGGCGGGATTCCGGGTCCCGTGTCCGAGACTTCGATGACCACCGTGCCCGGGCCGCCTCGGGCCATGACCCGCACCTCGCCACCCTCCGGCGTGAACTTCACCGCGTTCGAGAGCAGGTTCCCTAGAACGTCGTCCCGGATCAGGTCCACATCCACGACGACCGGGGTCAGGGCCGAGTTCTCGATCGAGATCTGGAAGGCGATACCCTTGCGGGACGCGACGACCTCGAAAGACCGCGCCACCTGCATGAGCAGGTTCTCTAGGCGGATCTCGTCCAGCTCCATCAGGTAGTTCCCCGCCTCGAGGCGGCTGAGGTCCATCAGGCGAGTCACCAGCCGGGCCATGACATGGGTCTGGTCGGCGATGGCGTTGAGGATCTCCTTCTGCGGGCCGGTCACCTCGCCGGCCAACTCCTCCTCGATCAGTTCCGCGTAGCCCTTGATCACGTTGATCGGGGCTTTGAGCTCATGACTGGCGATCCCGACGAACTCCGCCTTCATACGGTCGAGCTCGGCCAGCCGTTGGGTCATCGTGCGGAAGGAAGTGGACAGGTGACCGATCTCGTCCCAGCGGTGGTAGGGCAGGTCCGCCGGGGCGCGGAAGGTGCCATTGGCGACGCCCGCCATCGCCGACGCCAGCCGCCGGATCGGTGAGGTGAGGGCGCCGGTAGTCCAGAGGCCCAGGCCCAGAGCGCCGAACAGACTGACGAGGGTGGTCACGAGGGTCGTAGTGCGGGAGGCGCTGGAGATGGCCTCTGCACGCGCGAAGTCGGTTGCGGCGCGGTGGTCGATCGCCTCGGCCGCGTCCGCGACGCGACGCTGCGCGGCGGCAATCTGGGGCTCAATAGCGGCGAAGGCGGCGGTCGCCGCGTTCAGCCGACGCTGCGCCACGAGGTCGTCCACCCCACGGGCCGTGGCTTCCAGCACCTCCACCACACCGGCCAGGGGACCCGCGGCCTCGGAAAAGCCGGCGCCCCGCAGGAGGTCGATCTCGAGCTGCAGCCTCTCCAGACTGCCCTGGGCATCCGCCCGCAGGGCGGGGTCGCCAAGCGCCACATAGCTTCGCTCGAAGCGGTCAAACTCCGCCAGCGCCGCGCCCAGCCGGCCGACTGCCAACGCCGCCGCGGCGTGCTTGCCGCGTTCCTCCACCGCCATCTCTCGCAGCTCGTTCAGACGGCCAGCGGCGAACAGCGCCGGCAGGATCAGCAACACGGTCATCAGCGCGAACGCCGCGACCAGTCGAGTGCGAAGGCTCATGGGCGGTCCTGGCGCGTTCCGCTGCTCTGCTGCAGCAGCTTGCGAATCCGCTCGAGCTCGGTTCTGAGCGAGTCGGCCTGTTTCCGCGACAAGTGCAGCGCCTTGTGGACCTCGTTTATCTCCCGCATGGACGGCGTCCCGGGATGAGCGGGTAGCTCGCGCACCAGAACGGGCTCCGGCGACGGGTGGGCGCAGCGGCCGTACCGCGGCGCCACCGCGGAAAACGCCCAGGGATCCTCGACAGTGGACGCTCCCCGGTCCAGAGCCAGCAGGTACAGGGACTCGGCGGCCGAGATCCCGGCCGGTTTGGCATCCGGTAGCTGTAGGTAGCGCGCCGTCAGCCGGGCGGCCGTGTCCGGGGATCCGGCCGGGTTCCGCAGATCCAGCTCCAGCATCGCCCACACGAGGACCGCCTCCCTGCCCCGTTCACCGCTCTCGCAGCGTGCCGCCTGCTTCCTCAGGCCGGCAGCCGCCGCCCGGAAGTCACCGCCCTCCAGCGGACCCGCCACATCGGGGCCGCCGCTGGAAACGGGCCCGCACCCGGCCAAGGCCAGGAACGCGATCAGAGCGATAGCCCGCTGTGTCAGCCACCGCCGCATCACAGCGCACCCGCCCCAACCGGGCACAGCCCAATAACCGCCAAGAAGGCGTCCACCACCTCGGGATCAAACTGTTGGCCACGATTGGCCTCGATCTCCGCCACCGCCTCTGCCTCGCTCCAGGCTCGCTTGTAGGGGCGTGAGTGGGTTAGCGCATCGAAGGCGTCAGCCAGCGCCACGATACGGCCCACGAGCGGGATCTCGGTCCCGGCCAGCCCATCGGGGTAGCCTCTCCCGTTCCAGTGCTCGTGGTGGCTGCGAGCGATCTGCGCCGCCGTATCCAACAGCGGGAACCCACTCCCGCGCAGCAGCTCCCAGCCGATGACGGTGTGCGTCTTCATCACCTCGAAGTCCTCTTCCGAGAGCCGACCCGGACTGATCAGGATCCGGTCCGGGATCCCGATCTTCCCCACGTCGTGAAGGGGAGCGACCATCTCGATCAGCTCCACTTCGCTGCGCGGCAGGCCCAGGGCCTCAGCGATCCGCCCGCAGGCGTGCCCGACCCGGCGCGTGTGCTCGCCCGTCTCGTCATCCCGATACTCCGCCGCCCGGGCCAGCCGGTACAGGATCTCCAGGCGCGCCGCCTCCAGCTCGCGGGTCCGCTCGCGCACGCGGTCCTCCAGCGAGCGGTTGTGCACCTCGAGCGCCCGGTGCAGGAACCGCGTTTCCAACAGGTTCCGGACACGCAGCCGGACCTCCGCCGGACTCAGCGGTTTGGCCAAGAAGTCCTTGGCGCCGCCAGCCAGCGCGCGCCGCTTCGCGTCCTGTGAGCTATCGGAGGTGAGGACCAGGATGGGGACGTAGACACCTTCGGGGGTTCGCTCCTTCAGGACCTCCATCAGCTCGAACCCGTCCATCCGCGGCATGCGCAGGTCGAGAAGGACGATGTCGGGCTCGAATTCTTCGAAGATTTGCGGGGCTTCCAGGGGATCGGTGGTCGTGCGAAGGTTGGTGTAGCCCTGCGGTTTCAGTACCCGGCGGAGCAGCTCGACGTTGGCCTCGTCGTCGTCAACCACCAAGATCCTGGCGTGGGACAGCTTCTGGTCCAACTCCGACACCCCCCGAGGTCGGCGTTCGACAGCTTCTCTTCTCCCCCCTTCCACCTTCCCCAGGCACCTATGTTCAGACGATTCAGCGGGCCCTTTCGTCACAACCGCTCGCGGGGATTGGGGCGCCCGCGCGACTCGGTGTGAGGCGTGCAGGTGCAGCTTCTGGCGCTCCGCTTCTGGCGTTCGTAGGATGAAATACACGCGGTTCACTCTGCCATAGGCTTCACTGAGGCTTTGGCGTTCCCCCTAGCCGGGGAGGACACGATGGGGGCGAAACGTAGCAGTTCGATCCTCGCCTTGCTGCTGGCGTGGCGCTGGCGTGCGGTTACGATGCGGCAGGGCCGTCGGCGGAAGAACTAACGGGAACATGGGAGGCGACGAGATTGGAGTACGTGAGCGTATCCGCGCCCGTTCAGACCGTAGACCTAATCGCCGATGGCGGGTCGGCCACGCTGGTGCTGGCGCCAGCCGGTACCTACACGTTCACGATCATTCCTGACGGCGAGCCGCAGGCCACCCTGAGCGGCACGTGGGAGTCGGGCGGTGACGTGCTGACCATGACGGTGACGGGTGCGTCGTTCTCGCTGCAGTTCGCGCTCTCGCTATCGGGCGATACGCTGCGTCTGAGCGGCGCCGACGCGGAGTACGATTTCGACGGCGACGACGTAGCCGAGCCGGCAAGATTGAACCTGGTTCTGACGCGCTGAATTCCGGCGGGCGTTCGTCTATGGGGCCCGCGGGTCGATTGGCTCCACGAGGAGCTATTGCACCCTAGACACGTCCTCGTCGCCGGCTAGTGGCCACCGAGCCAACTCATATCTTTGGCAGCGTTGTTGTCCCTTCCTTGAGAGATGAGGAGCATGACCGAACGTCCGAAGCTCTTCACGGCCAGGCACCGGCGGAGCGCCGCATGAGCGAGCGCCCAAGCAGTTACCAAGCCTTCTTCGCCGAACTGAAACGGCGCAACGTTTTCAAGGTCGCCGCATTCTACGGTGGCGCCGCCTTCGTCGTGCTCCAGGTCGTCGACCTCGTGATGCCTGCCCTCAACCTGCCCGAGTCGGTGATGACCGCGGCGGTCGTCGTGACGTTACTGGCCTTCCCCATCG
>JBDHHL010000409.1:0-4457 GCA_039589375.1 Gemmatimonadota bacterium
GGGTCGTACCGCTGCCGAGCGTGGCAGCGAAATCGATCAGGTAGTGGCGGACGTAGCCGGGTGGGTCGATGAAGACGTCGAGACTGTTGGCGAACCGCATGTCGATGTGGTTCAACCAAGACGAGATGACGTAGAGGCCCCTCAATTCGCGCCGGTGCTCGTGGTAGTAGTGATCGTTGGGATCGTCCTCCCGCACGCCTGAGAACAGGAACGGCCCCAGCGGCCTGCCGGGCACGAACTTGCTGGCCAGCGCGAGAAAGCGACCATCGGGAAGGGCATCCGTCCCCGAGAGCACGGCCCGAATGTCCGCTTCGGTCATCAGGCGCTCTCCGGTGTCTGTCTCTATCTCGGCCTCGGGATGCAATTCCAGTCGCGCGCTGTCGAAGACGACGATGTAGTCCTCCGGCGTGTGGTAACCGGCTGCGTAGACCAGACGCGACGAGATCACGCCGGCCGCACTGGACAACTGAGGGTTGCCCTTCGGGTCGAACTTGAAGAGGAACGTCGCGCCGTTCGCGTCGCGCACGGTGAAGCCGGGCGTGACTCCGGCCGACTTCCCGCCGATCACCGTCAGCGTTTGGCTGGTGTCGGGTCCGGCGGTGGTCGGTCCGCGCCCTACTTCCTCGGGCGACATGCGGTGACGACCGTTGCGGTGTTCGAACCAGGCCGAGTTCACCACGTCATCGAAGCGATTGGCGTTGAGCGCCTCGTGCTGGGCGCCGACCCAGCGTCGCAGGCTGAACACGCGTCCGATCTCGCCGCCAACCGAAGCCTCGAGAAGACGTTCCACCTCGCGCGGTTCGGTTTCGGCCGGCTGCACGCTGGGCAGGGTGTCGGCGTAGGCGATGGGCTCAGGCCCGAAGGGAAGCGCCGGCTTGGTGCCGCAGCCGAGCGCGCCGGCCAAGGCGAGCATCGCTGTGCCGGAGAGCATCAGTGCTCTAAGAGAGCGATCGTTGCGCGCGGTTCGTATTCCCATTCCGGCCGCTAGAAGACACTGCTGAAGTTGACGTCCAAGCGAGCCCCGTCCTTGCCGAACGCGAGGTAGACGAGCCAACGGACCTGGCCCTCCCACACGACCCGTGCGCCGAAGCCGAAACTCCAGAGAAAGTGTCTGAACCTCATGTCGGCGAACCTCTCGTTCACGGTCCCGGTATCGAGGAGCAGATAGCTCTCGACGCGCCCGCGCTCGTGCAGTTCTCGCCAGACCTCGTATCGCCACTCGGACATGAAAGCCAGGACCGTCTGATCTCTGAAGCGACCGTCCTTGTATGCGCGTCCGCCCGCTTCATCGCCGAACGTTGCCAGGTGGGTGAAGGGAACTCCGCGGCCGCCGTCGCTGCGATTGATCTCCGCGATGCCTCGCAGCGCCAGCGCCTGCCGCGGGTTGGCCGGGATGAAGCCGGTTACAACGCCCCTGATACGGTGGAAGTCCGAGTCCGTCCCGTTCACCCCTCGAAAGAGGTCGGCGGCGATCTCCATGTAGTACCCGCGCCTCTGAAGCCCGCGATTGTACGCCTTGTCCAGCGTGGCGGAGGCGTTGACGAGGGCATACCGAGTGCGCTCGTTCACCCCGTAGAGCGTGTCGGCCAGCTCGGAGTCCTGGATGTCCTTCCTGGCACCGTCGAAGCCGCGCGCGACCCTGTTGTCCTGATAGCCGATTCCACCGACGAGGGTCAGTTCGGATACACGAACGCTTCCCAGTGCCGACGCCAGCTGGTGATCCCAGCGGTAGTCTACTCTGTCGTCCAGACTCGTGTGCGGTCCGACGCCCCAGAAGTGCGGCTCGGCTTCTCGCTTGAAGGTGTAGCTGGCGTTGAAACGATTGGGGAATAGGTCGAAGTTCAGGCCGACTTGATGCCTTTGCGACCCGCGGATCGAGATCATTGACTCGACAAACAGCGGACTGAAGCGATCGACGAGAACACCCGCCGCGATGCTGCTGCGAGGCCCGATAGACCCGAACCGAGGTCTGACTCCCGCCTCCACGAACCTGTCGAATAGAGAGTACTCTCGCGGCTGGGAGAGCTCGGTGACGGCGCCTGCCAGCTTGGCCGTCCCCTCGCCCAGTATGCGAAGTGGGTAGAAGACGATCCGAAAGGGAAGGGCGACCGCATCGAGGGCATCGAAGGGAGGCTTGCCCGGCGGCCGGCCGTAAGCCGCGCGGATGGCCTCGGCGCTGTCCGCCGTTATCGGGCCGGCGCTGTCCTGTGCCGCGGCCCTGGTGTCCGGCTCTTGGGCAGGGCCAGCGCTTGGGGTGAGAACGAGCGGTGCCAGAACAAGAAGAGTGGCAATCGCCGTCCGGCCTACGTGGCTAATCGTCTTCGCTTTCCTGTTCGTGTAGTATCTGCCTGAGGGCTTCCCGGTCTTCCGCGTCGGCGAAGAGGGTGGCTCCGGTGGTCATCAGATCGGAGACCACTTCATCCAGCGATCGCATGGATCGCTTCTGCTTGTACTCGCTGATGTCACCGATGAACGGCCACAGTCGCTTTCGGATGTCGGTCGGCAGTGTTTGCTCCAGGTACTCCAGAGAGAAGTTCTTCAGCTTCTCGTCGTCGAGTATGATACCGTGAAACGCCGCTCGGACGACTTCGGTTTCCAGGACCAGGCCGAGCAGCCTAAAAGTGTGCTCGAGGCTCAGTTCACCGCGGACGCCTATGCGCTTCGAGACGAGGTCGTCCTCGTCGGGCTCCCCGTCCAGCAGCTTCTGCATCTCCCAGACGGGCTGGCCGCGCCCGGCTTCCAACCGGATGGCCTCCCAAACCAGCGTATCGACGTCCCGTTCCGAAGCAGGTAGATCAGCGGACCTCCGGCGCATGAGGGCGATGGCCGAGCGGTAACGAATCTCGAACCGGTTGGCCGACAGGGCGTCGAGCAGAGCATCGTCGGCTTCGGTCCCGCCGGCGCGCGCGAGCACGCGCGGTATCCTCCGCCGTATGACGAAATCGGTGCTCTCGTCCACCAGCAATGCGCTCAGGTACTGGACGGCCGGGTCTCCGCTCCGCGTCAGAACGACGATCACTTCGTCCAGCAAGACGTCGCGCGCCAGCAGTCGCGCGAGATCGGGAAGCAACTCCTCGCTGAAGTCGGAAGTCTCCCGTAACGTCCGGGCTACAGTGCCCACGTCCTGCGACCGAATATTGGCGAGTGTCATCTCGAGGGATGACGCTGAGGCCCTCCCGCGCTCGGATCGTAGCTCCTCCGGCTCTGTGACGAGTATCGGTCCGCTGTCGCGAACCAGCGTGCTAATGTCGAGTCGCGTGAAGGTCCCGCTGAGCAGGTCTCCTGCTTCGAGGCGCGCCGCGTCGGGCACCTCCGCGCGGTCTCCGCTGTCCTGGAGTTGCTCGGTGACGGTGGCAAAGTAGAGCTGACCCATCCGTCGGCTCATGAATAGCAGAGCGGCCGAGCACAGGATGACGAAGACCGAGAGAAAACGTGACGGCAGACCGGGAAGCGTCACCCAGAGGAATACGATCGCTGCGCCGAAGCCTTCCGCCACCGAGTCGACGACCGAGTCGATGAAGCCCTTGGTCTTGCGCCGGAGGGCGGATGGGACGGGTGTGTATATGACCTCCAGCGCGAAGCGGTACAGCGACTTCCTCAGCGAAGCGTCGGCGCCTCGCACCGCGGTCACCAGGACCAGGCTGGGGATGACCAGCAGGCCGGTCGAGCCGAGCAGCAACACGGCGGGCAACACGGCCAGGGTCCAGCCTAGGCCGGCGAAGGCGAGGAAGCGCGACGCCAGCAGAAGTTGTATCAGCAGGGCCACGCCGCCCGTCCAGCCGTAGAAGGCGCCGAAGAAACTGGTGAGCTGCTCGCGAGTCGCGAGGCTGTCCTGTGCCAGTTCCTTGAATTGGTAGTCGAGGAGCGCCGTCGCGATACCGACCGTGAACACGATCGTGGCGATCATCCGCAAGTGCCGGGAACGCCAGACGGTGGCCATGCTATCCACGAACGGCAGCGAACGTCCGTCGGAGCTTTCGGCGCGGGTCGTCGATTCGAGCTTCGGCAGCAACCGCTGCGTGGCGTAGAACAGGGCGATGACAACGATCAGGCCGGGTGGCAGCCAGGCGAGGTCCACGTTCCGGCTGAGCCAGATCAACAAGGTGCCCATCACCATCGCGCCGGCCGTGCCGCCGGCGCCGATTAGGCCAAACAGTCGCTTGGCGCCGCGGACAGGAAAGTACTCGGAAGTGACGACCCAAAAGCCCGAAGTCAGGATGAGCGTGCCGAGCGCCGTCCAGATATAGAAGGCTACGACCGTGGCCCTGGTAAGCGTCTCCAGTTGAGCGTTGGCGAGCGGCCACAGCGCGGCGAGCCCGATCGCCATAACGAGCATCAAGAAGCCCAAGACCTTCTTGGGTGGATACCTCGTCAGGGCACGTCCAAACAGGCCAACGGTTGGCACGCTGAGGACGGCGACGGCGCCGGTGACGTAGGGCAGCGTCTTTGCATCGAAG
>JBDHHL010000410.1:0-4443 GCA_039589375.1 Gemmatimonadota bacterium
TATAGTTAAGCCGACCCCGCCGCGAAATGGAAGGTCTCGCGATGCGGGAGTGGGAAACGATCGGAGAGCGGATGCCGAAACATGTTATCCATATTACAGCTCGCGCCCTTGTGGTGAGCGTCTTCTACCTGCTCGCAGCCTGCAGCAGCAGCACGGAGCCGGGCGAAGGCGAAGGGCCCGCGGACATCGTCTTCGAACCGGCGTCCGTGGATCTCGGCGACGAGCGCCAGCGCTCCGTAACCATAGAAAACCGCGGAGGTAGCGCCGTCGGGCCGATACAGCTTGCAGCCGCGCCGGTGACGACACAGAGCGGGGCACCGGTCGCGGAGGCCGAACTGCGCGTCGTTCCAGGTGAGATTCCGACGCTGAACCCTGGCGCCAGCCGAACGATCACGCTGTCGGTCGAGTTCAGTTCGGCGCCGCAACCCGGCTCGTACAAGACGTCTCTGGCTGCAGGGTCAGACGGCGAACCGATCGAGACGCTTGGAATCACCTTCGCCGTGAGCCCTGCCCCGCCCGCGACATCGGAGGCCACCGTTGTGATCACTGCCGGTCCAGCGTCGCCGAGGCGTGGCGACGTTGTCGATTACGAGGCGGAAGTTCGCGACACCGCCGGAGCGCTCGTGAGCGACGCGACGGTCGCCTGGACCCTCGCTCCTGGGTCCGCCGGATTGCTCACGGCAGACGGCCACTTCGTGGGCTACGCGCCCGGCTCGGCGCAGATCATCGCCAGCGCCGAGGGCGCGGCAGATACGATGGCCATCACGGTTCGGGCTCGTAGCCTGAGCGGCGCTTTCGGCGTGGTCGGCCGCGGGCCGATCGGCTCCCGCTTTACCTCGGACGTTTGGGTTCACGGCGACTATGCGTACACGGGAACCTGGAGTTGCCGCAGCGGAGTCTGCGGAAACCGGCTGTACGTCTGGGACGTCGGTAACCCCGCTTCTCCCGCCCTGACCGACAGCGTGGCCGTCGATGCCCGCGTCGTCAACGACGTGAAGGTTCGCTCGGACGGGGCCATCGCAGTGATAACGCACGAGCTCTCGAACGACGCGCTCAACGGGATCACGCTGCTCGACCTCGGCGACCCGGCCCATCCGAGCGTCATCACACGATTCACATCCGGACTGAACTCGGGTGTCCACAACGTCTGGGTCGAGGGCGACTATGTATACGTGGTGGTGGACGGCATCGGGAACGGACTACGGGTACTGGACATCTCGAGCCCCGGCAGCCCCACCGTGGTCGCCAGCTACTATGCGGGCTCGAGCTTCCTGCACGACGTGTACGTTCGCGACGGCCTGGCGTTCCTGTCGCACTGGGACGCCGGCCTGGTGATCCTCGATGTCGGGAACGGCATCGCCGGAGGCTCGCCGGCGAATCCGGTCGAGGTGAGCCGCATCGTCACCGCCGGCGGCGAGGTTCACAACGCCTGGTACTGGCCGGCCACGGGCTACGTCTTCGCCGGCGAGGAGGACTTCGCCACGCCCGGCATCATGCACGTGGTCGATGCCAGCGACCTGCAGAACCCGAAGGAGGTCGCCACGTTCCGAGTTTCCGGCGCGACCCCTCACAACTTCTGGTTGGACGAAGACAGAGCGATCCTCTACGCCGCCTGGTACGAGCGCGGTCTGCGCGCCCTGGACGTGAGCGGCGACCTGATGGGCGAACTCGACCGCCAGGGTCGCGAGATCGCCAGCAGCGAGTACGGGACGGGCTTCGGCTGCGTCGGTACCACCGGTACCTGTACGTGGGCGCCCCAGCTTCACCGCGGAGTGTTATACCTGTCGGACATGAACACCGGTCTCTGGGCCTTGCAGGCGGACTTCTAGGCGAATGGCAATGGGCAAGAGTACGCGTCTGACATCCACCCTGATTGTGGCGTTGCTGGCCGCGCTTGCCTGCGACGATTCGAGCGTGGACCCCACCACGTCGGCCAGCGCCAGGCTATACATCACCTCTGGAGCGACCGACGAAGTCCTCGTCCTCGACGCTCGGGACGGGCGCGCCCTCGATCGCATCACGACGGAACGCCGACGCGACGAGGTCGACGAGCCGCACGGGATCGCCGTAGCGCCCGATGGAAAGCACTGGTTCGTGACGCTCTCCCACGGTGACCCGACGCTGTGGAAGTTCGAGCTGCCCGGCGATCGACTCGTCGGTCGCGTGGAATTGGCCACCTTCGGGGCGGCGCGTATCGGCATCACGCCCGACAGCCGGCGCGCCTTCATCCCCGACTACTACCGCAGCGGCCAGGGAGCGGTGAGCGGGCTAGCCGTCGTCGATCTCCACACACTTGATATCGTGGACCGGCCGATGGTTTGCCCGGCGCCGCACGATGCTCAGGTCGATCCCGCGGGCACTCGCGTCGCGATCGCCTGTAGCCTGAGCGACGAGGTGGTCGTGTTGAACGTGGAGACTCTTGAGCAGGTGAGCCGTTTCTACGTGGATGACGTGCCCGGACCACCCGGTTCGCCTCTCTTCAAGCCCCTGAACCTGCTCTGGTCACCCAGCGGCGATACACTGTATGTAGGTCTGAATGCGGCCGCCGAAGCACGAGCCTTCGACGTCGAGGGGAACGCGTTGGGATCGGTGGCGGTGGGGGCCGGTCCCGCCCAGATCGCGCTCACGGCTGACGGGCGCACGCTCGTGACGGCGAACCGTAACGATGCGTCGGTCTCGCTGGTCGACCTGCGAACTTTCAGCGAGCGCGCGCGCGTACCGCTGGAACGGCCGCACCCGCACGGGATAGCGCTCGACAATCACGACCATACGGCCTTTATCACTTACGAAGGCGACATCGGCGGTGCGGGCGGAGTCGTGGCGCTCGATCTCTCCAGTGCGGAGGTCGTGTGGTCAGCTGAAGCAGGAGCCTACACGCTTGGCATCGCCTATGTCCCGAACTAGAGTCGAGCGCTAGCCACCCGACTCCCAGGGCCGGATGGATTCCTCAGGCTCGACCCCAAGACCGTCAGCGATACGCGTGATGTAGTTGAAGTAGGCGATGACCTGAACCGCATCGTGGATCTCGCGGTCGCCCAGACCATGCGTCCGCAAGCGATCGAGATCCTCCCGCTCTACCTCTTCAGGTTGCCGGGTCAGTCTGACAGCGATTCGCACAGGATACGGTCGGCCGGCTCCAGTTCGATCCATGCCATGGAGTCGCGGGGATCTCGACTAGATCGTGGACCGGCGGATCTTGCGCTTCAGCCGCTTAATCTTGTGGCGCGTCTCCCTCAGCACGACCATATCTCGCGCCTCGAGCGCCGCATCCCGCTTCGCTTTCAGTTCGCGGATCTGCCCCCTGATCTTGGTCTTGTCGATACCGACGACATGGTGATGGTCATGGGCGTCGATGTGGAAGACCTTGCACAGCGCGGGCAGCAACTCGTGCTTGTGCATCGTCGTGTAACCGCGGACCGCCTCGTGATCCAGCCCCTCCGCAATCTCCCGCATCTGCGCGACCGTCTTCTTGTGTAACTCGTCGTATGTGTATTCCATCCCTGTCCCTCCTACCTAATAGCATCTCGCACTGCTCGCCCTCCCCATCCCCATCGCCTCCCCATCCCCATCGCCATCGCCATCGTCATCGAAAGGTGCCTCCGACCACGACCATGAGACGAGAGTCGCCCGGTTGAGCTCGATCCGAGGCGAAAAAGATGGGGCCGCCTTCCCCCGACCGCAATTCGCCCCCGCCGGGACCGCCCTGCGTTGCCGGCCGCTCCTCAGACCGTAATATTGATACTGGGAGGCGGCAGGTGAGGTCGGGCAAGCTTCACCCGATCAAAGGTCTCTGAATCCCGTGAGAATGCTCCCCGCATTCCGCATTTCCTCACCGCGCCCCCGCACGCGCCTAAGAGACCTCCCTGCCCCCAAGCTGGCCGTGATCACCGTCGCCGCGCTTAGCCTTGGAGCCTATTGCCAGTGGCACCTGCGGATCAACAACCCCCCTGGCCGCTCGACTCTGGTGATCCGAACCGTGACAACCGGTGCCCAGATCGACAGCGACGGCTACACCGTCACCATCACCGGCTCGGGGCTGCCGCAGCCCGACTCGCGGCGCTTCAAGCCCAACGGCGCCGAGACTTACCACTTCAACGGGGTGGACGGCGAGCACGTGGTCGAGTTGAAGGACATGGCAGGGAACTGCAGTATCTCCGGCCGTAACCCGCGCGCCGTCGATGTCGTACCCGGCGCCAACTCGGAGACGACGTTCGAGATCGCCTGCCTCGCCACCGTTCCCTGATCAAGGCCGCAGGATCATTTCCCGAGGTTCGACGGTGCCTCATCGGGTCTTGGCAGTCTGGCGTGGAAGCTTGCTCTCACCTTGTTTCCCCTCCTACCCTTGTGGAGGAGGTGAATCATGCCTAATCGGGCGGAAGACCGGCTGACACCCGCGGCGCGGGACCTCGAGCAAGCCACGGCCTCGCAGCGGGATGGCCGGCA
>JBDHHL010000411.1:0-5613 GCA_039589375.1 Gemmatimonadota bacterium
TTCCACGGTGGATCGCGCCGGCAAATGCTGCTTGGCTTCCACTATGGAGGCTACTACCACAACACCTACTCGGTGAACCAGTACCTGGCCAGCCGCGGATTCGTCGTGCTGTCCGTCAACTACCGCAGCGGCATCGGCTACGGAATGGAGTTCCGCGAGGCCCTGGACTACGGCGCTGCTGGTGCCAGCGAGTTCAATGATGTGCTTGGCGCAGGGCTCTACCTGCAGCAGCGTCCCGAGGTCGACCCAACCCGCATCGGCCTCTGGGGCGGCTCGTACGGCGGCTACCTGACGGCCCTGGGGCTCGCGCGAGCGTCCGACTTGTTCGCCGCCGGAGTAGACTTCCACGGCGTCCACGATTGGAACGTCGTCATCAATAACTTCCGGCCCGACTACAATCCGAAGGAGCACCCGGAATTCGCTCGCGTCGCCTTCGAGGCCTCGCCGATGGCCGCGATCGATAGCTGGAGATCGCCTGTGCTGCTCATCCACGGCGACGACGATCGCAACGTCCCCTTCAGCGAGACCGTTGATCTGGTCGCAGCGCTGAGAAAGCAGGGCGTGGAATTCGAGCAGCTCGTCTTTCCGGATGAGGTGCACAGCTTCACAACCTATGCCCGCTGGCTGCAAGCCTACCGCGCATTCGGCGACTTTCTGGAGCGCCACCTCATGAAGTGACTGGCAGAGTCATCTGAAATGAAGAGCCCCGGGGCTGCCTACGCGCCCCGGGGCCTTTTACTGTTCGGGCCTTCTGTTCTCGACTAGCGGACCGGCTGCATTCCCGGCACAGGCGGGCCTGACTCTGCCGGCACTAGCTGTTTGGTCTCGATTTCCTCGAGCCGATCGATCAGTTCGACCTGGCCGGGGCTGAGTTCGCGCATCTTGTCAAACAGCGCCGCCTGAAACCCCGCGAGCCTGCCGAAAAACTCCGGTTTGCGTAGCTCCTCGTTCCTGACCCGCGCCATCTCCATCTGGACATTCTGGTAGTGCCGAGCCAACTCGGCCTGCTGGTCGGCAGTCAGAGTGTCCGAGTGTTCCAGCAGCCGCTCGATCTCGGCCCGCCGCTCGATCAGCCCACGGTGGAAGGCGGATGTAGCCACGACTCGAGAATCAACGTCCGTAACCAGAGCGTTCCACCTTCGGCTCAGTACCGAATCTGCCATGGCCTCCATCTGCAGTCGCACCAGCGCCCGCGACAGCTGCTGATATTCCTGCTGGGCGGCATTCGTCTCGACCTGCTGGGCCTGCTGCTGGGCCTGCTGTTGGGCCTCGGCCTGCCGAGTTTGACCACGTTCTACAGCGGCGTCGGGAAGATCGCGAGCCGCCCACCCCACGCTCTCCGACCGGCCGCATGCAAGCACCGAAGCCCACGCCAGTAGGGGTACCATGATCCAAACCGATATTCTCAACCGCTCCCGCACAGAAACCGTTTCCTTTCCACTTGCTGATCGCCGGCTGCGAACGTATTGGATCGTGAAGGAAGTGAGAACCTAGCTTGATGTGAACGCTCGGCGCAAACAGTGACCGGGCTGCCAGGCCAGAGCGGAGGTTTAGAATGGACCACCCTTCCGACATCCCCGTCGAGGATTTCAGGCGCGCCGGCGCGCGAGCGATCGACTGGATCGCTCGCTACCTCAGTCATCCCCAGGACTATCCGGTCCTGGCGCGAGTCCACCCCAACGAGCTTAAGACGGCACTGCCCCGGTCCGCCCCGCAGACCGGCGAGCCGATCGACGCCATTCTCGACGACTTCGAAGAGCTCATCGTTCCGGGCATCACCCACTGGAACCATCCGGGTTTCTTCGCCTACTTCAGCATCACCGGCTCGGCGCCGGGCATACTCGGCGAGCTGCTGTCGTCGGCCTTGAACGTCAACGGGATGCTGTGGCAAACGTCACCCGCGGCCACGGAGTTGGAGGAGGTCGCGGTCGATTGGCTCAGGCAGCTGTTGGGCCTGTCCGAGGGGTTCGAGGGCGTCATCATGGACACCGCCTCGGTTTCGACGCTCTGCGCCATCGCGGCCGCCCGCCACGCGCTCGCCGATCTCGAAATCCGCGAGCGCGGGATGGCCGGCCGCGCGGACCTTCCGCATCTCTGCCTCTATACCTCCGAGCAGGCTCACTCGTCGGTCGAGAAGGCGGCCATAGTACTCGGGCTCGGCAAGGAGGGCGTACGAAAGATCGCCGTAGACGACGCGTTCCGCATGAACGCCGCCGCATTGCAGGATGCTATCGCGGAGGATCAAGCGGCAGGGCACCGACCCTTCTGCGTCGTCGCTACCGTCGGCACGACCTCAACCACAAGCATCGATCCGGTTCCCGCCATCGCCGAAATCTGCGAGCGCGAGGGCCTCTGGCTCCATGTGGACGCCGCCTATGCCGGGACAGCGGCGATTGTCCCGGAGTACCGACACATCCTCGACGGCTGCGACGCAGCGATGTCGATTGTGGTCAATCCCCACAAGTGGCTGTTCACCCCCATCGACTGCAGCGTCCTCTACACGCGCGGCCCAGGCATCCTGACGGGCGCATTCAGCCTCGTCCCGGAATATCTACGAACGGGTGTGGACGCCGAGATCAAGAACTTCATGGATTGGGGGGTATCGCTCGGCCGGCGTTTCCGAGCGCTGAAACTCTGGATGGTCGTACGAGCCTTCGGCTCCGATGGAATCGCCGAGCGGCTTCGCGAGCACATCCGGATCGCTCAGCTCTTCGCAGGGTGGGTCGACGCCGATCCCGACTTCGAGCGGCTGGCACCAACGCCGCTCAGCGTCATCTGCTTCAGAGCCCGACCGGCGGCCCTACTGGCGGACCGACCATCGGCCCCCGCCGGCGATACCGACAAGCTGACCGACCTCTTCAATGGAGAGTTGCTGCGACGTCTCAACGCCAGCGGTGAGATGTACCTGTCGCACACGAGCCTGGGTGGGCGCTACACGCTGCGCCTTGCGATCGGCAATCTCCGGACTACGGAGCGGCATGTCGCCCGGGCCTGGGAGTTGATCACGAACGAGAGCGCGGCGCTCGCCGGCGAGTGGGCAAGCGCCAGCGGGTAGCGGATGTCCCAAACGACAGCCGCTCTTCCGCCGGAACGATCGCGCAGGCTATAATGGAGTAGCATGGATTCCTTGACGCACCGTCCGGAGGTCTTCGGCTCGTCGGTGTTCCCCGACACGCAGACCGAGCTGCGCTGGCAGGACTCCGACCTGTGGCCTGTCCGACGGCCGTACCCCGTCGAGGTTCCGTGTCCGGTCTGCGGGACTTACGCGCGCTGCACCTTCTTCGGGAGGCAGCGCTGCCCTCACGGGCACGTGTTTGGCCAGCGTGCCTTCTGGAGTGGCCGCCCCGATGTCTGCGCCCTGCTGTTGGAAGACATCCGCGACGGCCATTTGGTGATATACCCCGAAGCCACGCTTCGCTGGCACGACGACGGCCGAGTCGTGGTCGGTTACCCGTGTCTCACGCCCGCCGGGCAACCGGAGCCTGAAGCACCTCGCTGATCGATTCCAGCGCCTCTTCCAGAATCTCCCGAGTGATCACTAGCGGCGGCGCGAACCTGACAACCTGCTCGTGTGTTTCCTTGGCCAGGATGCCCTTCTCCAGCAGCGCTTCGCAGAAGGGGCGGGCCGTCCCAGAGGATTCCTTGATTACCACGCCGATCATTAGGCCCTTGCCACGCACCTCTGCCACATGCGGCGATTCCAGACCGGCGAGCTGTCCCATGAACCAATCGCCGAGCTCGGCGGCACGGTCCGGTAGCTTCTCCTCGACGATCACGTCTAGCGACGCACGCCCGACCGCGGCCGCGACCGGATTGCCGCCGAACGTTGACCCGTGGTCACCCGGGTTGAAGACGCCCATGACTTCTTCGTCCGCCACGGCGGCGGAGACGGGATAGACCCCTCCGCCCAGCGCCTTGCCGAGCATGACGACATCCGGTCTGACGCCCTCCCATTCGCTGGCCAGAAGGCGTCCCGTGCGTCCGAGGCCCGTCTGGATCTCGTCCGCCATCAACTTGACGTTCGCGTCACGGCACAACTCGGCAGCAACCCTGAGAAAACCCTCCGGCGGCACGACGACGCCGCCCTCGCCCTGGAGCGGCTCTACAAGGAAGCCGACGGTGTTTGGTCCAACCGCTGCCTCCAACGCATCGAGATCGCCGTAGGGGATGAGCTTGAACCCTGGAGTGAAAGGACCGAAGCCGAAGTTGTACTGTTGCTCGCTCGAGAACCCGACGATCGTCGTCGTTCGACCGTGGAAGTTGTTCTCGCATACGATGATCTCGGCCGCATCGGGAGCCACCCCCTTCAACGTGTAGCCCCACTTACGCACAGCTTTGATCGCCGTCTCCACCGCCTCGGCACCGGTGTTCATGGGTAGCGCCTTCGGATATCCAACGAGGTCGCAAAGCTGATGAAGAAAGGCGCCCATCTGGTCTCGGATGCCTGTGCCCCTGATTGACAGCGGAATAGGCGCTCAACATGTCCAGATAACGGTTTCCATCCACATCCCACACCCAGCATCCCTCACCGCGCTCCAGAACCACCGGCAGGGGGTGATAATTGTGCGCGCTCCACCGGTCCACCTCACGAATCAGTTCTTCTGCACGACCCATCTATATCCTCGTTTCACTGTTGCGACTCCGACACTCACAGCTATGCTCCGGCGACAATCGAAAGGATCCACGCGCAAAGCAAACCGCCGTACATACCGATGATGTAGCCCGACACGCCCATCAACAGCCCGACCGGCGCAAGCGCCCGGTGATAAACGGACGCCACGATAGGGGCTGATGCCGCGCCTCCGATGTTCGCCGTACTTCCCGTAGCGACGAAGAAAAGCGGGGCGCGAAACAGGATAGCGGCTCCGAACAACACGGCCGCATGAATCGCGATCCAGACGACGCCGACGACGAGGTAGAGCGGTGCTTCCAAGACCTCGAGCAGATCGGCCTGAGCGCCGATCGCGGTCAACAGGAGATACAGCGCCAGATAGCCGACGCGTGAAGCGCCCACCTCCTCCAACCTCGACAACCGCGTGAAGGAGAGGCCAAGCCCCACCGTGGTGGCCAGTAGCACCGCCCATGTGGTATGACTGTATGACTGACGATCTTCGGGTCGCCCAACTCTGGAAGCTGATCACCCAGCCAAATACAGGCGAAGGCTCCTCCAAACCCAAGCGCCAGAATCACCCCCATGTCGCGCAACTCGGTGGGCCGCCGCGTCTCGTCGGCCGCTGCCAGCTTTTTGTTCACGTCCTCCAAAGCACGGGTGTCAGCTTTGACGAACGCATCGAAGCGGTGTTGCCAGGCGCTGAAGAATCGCAGCACACCCACCCAGCCGTACCCCACCGCGGTGTCCACGATAATGATCGGACCCATCAGACTGTCGGGGGTGCCGACGCTCTCCTTTATCGCCACCATGTTGGCGGTGCCGCCGATCCAACTCCCGGACAGGGCGGCCATTCCCATCCAGGTGTCCTCCGGCAGCCAGTGTCCGAGCAGCGCCAGATAGCCGACGCGTGAAGCGCCCACCTCCTCCAACCTCGACAACCGCGTGAAGGAGAGGCCAAGCCCCACCGTGGTGGCCAGTAGCACCGCCCATGTGGTATGACT
>JBDHHL010000412.1:0-4424 GCA_039589375.1 Gemmatimonadota bacterium
ATACCGGCCCATTTCACTATGCAGCAAGGCCAGATTGTTCAGGCTCTTGGCCAGTTCAGAATGGCCCTCCCCCAACGCTTCGCGGCGAATCTCCAGCGCCTGTTCATAGTGGGACTCCGCCGCCTCATGATCGCCGACTCTTCGGTACAGTCCTCCGAGATTGTCCAGCGTCTTCGCGACCGCAGCGTGCTTCGGCCCCAATTGCTCGAGCTCGATCTCAAGTGCTTCCCTCAAGACGGACGTCGCCGCCGCATAGGCGCCTTTGTCACGCTGCACCAATCCCAGGTTGTTCAACGTCTTGGCAACCTCCGGATGCCCGGCTCCCAACGTACCGCGCTGAATATCAAGCGCCTGCTGGAAGAGAGATTCCGCCGCATCATACTCGCCCATCGCGTAGTGCCACGCCGCCAGGTCATTGAGGCTCGTCGCGAACTGCGGATGCCTTTCGCCCAGCGAGTCGCGTCGATTTTCCAGCGTCCGCCGGTAGAGCCGTTCGGCTGCTACATAATCGCCCATCGACAGTCTCAGCGTCGCCAAGTGATTCGCTGTGGCGGCGACGCGAGGATCGTGCTCCCCCAACTCCGCGTGTAAGACTTGCAGGGCCGTTTCGAGGAGTGGCTCCGCCTCGCCGTACTTGCCCATATCACGGTAGAGCGCCCCCAAGTTCATGCGAGTGAGGGCGACCTGCGGATGCCCGTCACCAAGCGAACTGCATCCGACTTCAAGAGACTCCTGGAAAAGACTCTCGGCCGCCGCATAGTCACCTTGCTCGTGGCGCAAGAGAGCCAGGTTTGTGAGGCACGGGCAAAGGTTCGGGTCGTCCGAATCGAGATGCGTCCGGCCCAGCTCCAAAGCTTTCGCGGCAACGCTCGCCGCCTCGGCGAAGCGACCCATCTTGTAGAACTGACCCACCAATTGGTTCAGTTCATGGATTTCTTGCAGAATGGGCGAGGGCATCTGAAGGCATCCTCCGCAGGCTTTCACGTCGAGACGTCGAAGTACGTCGACAACGCTGTCCAGCAGTCGCCTTCGAGAACGCGCAGCCGCTCGAGGAGCAGGTCGACGTCCTGCGGGCTGAGCACGCGCGCCGGGATCTTCGGGTCATCCGGCAACCAGTCAAGACCGAGCGGTTCGTCCGTAACGATCGCCAGCAGTCGCTCACGGCCGGGGACACCGGTCACCTCGAACGATGTGTATCGCGAAGCTTGTTGGGGGAGATAGCTACGACCCGCCTGCAGATGCGAATCGGGCGCGAACCACGAGGGGCAAAGGCAGTAGATCTTGCCCGAAGTGCCCTCGTTGAGAAGCAGCAAGTGACCCGCGCGCTCCGATTCGATGGCCAGGGCCAGGCGGCCGCCAATCCGATATCTGTGCTGCACGTCGTCCTGCGGCGCCCCAAGATCACGAAGTGCCGTCGCGCCCAAATGACGCGTAGCGCGATCGGCCGGGAGCGGCCAGATCTGATCGGTGAACCGGGCAACCGCCCTCAGGCCCTCCAGCCCATAGCCGGCATAGACCGGGTCGAAAGGCAGCGGCGCCCCCTCTTCAAAGCTCAATCCCTCGACATCGGCTTTGGCGAGCGCGCTCAACACTCGTGGCAACCACCGCTCACGCGGTCGTTGGAGGACCTCGATCCAGTGCCAGCCCTCCAGGAAGTACTGGACTTGGTCGGGGTAGTCGATCGCCTCCAGCAACAGCGGTAAGTACGGTTTCTCGTACTTCCATGCCAGCTGGATCTCTTGCTTGACGTTCCGAGAGCGCATGGAAGCGCTCGAACACATCAGCGCGAATACGCGGCAGGTTTTGACACCGTGGACGATTTCCGTGCCCCAGCTTGCGCCACCCTCGATCTTGTGCCGATCCACCCAGACCTTCAGTCCCGACGCTTCCAGATCTGCGACGATCGCCAGCACCCGCTGCCGATCCTCGCTCGAGTAGCTGACGAACAGATCAACGTCGCGATTCGGCCCGTCTGCCATAGTCACTCCCCTCGACCAGCGGGATCCTCGCCGCTGCCCCTATGCCTCAACCATCCGAGGACCCACATCGGCGCCCTCCCCATGAAGAAATGGGCTTCTGCTCGCGTAGCCGCCTATGCCAGCCTTGCCGCGCCGGCTCGCCAGGCGGCGGCCTGCGGCTGGCACGACAGGCACTGTAGGTGTGCCGGGGCAAATCCCATAGTCGGGAGCTGGTCACGGCGTGCACAGGACGAGGATGGGGCCGGGATCGAACCCGGAGGTTGGGGCAGCGAGACGCGCCGGGTAGCAGCGTCCTCGACTTGGTGGTGTCGGAAATCGCTTGATGCACATCTTACCTTTCCTATACAGGCCTGTCTAGAATCGCGGCTCCTTCACCACCACCCGTACAGGCCTAGCCCTCGCTCCGCACAGACCTTGAAGAACCTGCGCAGATTGAGGACAGCCTCCTCGACGTCGCCGAAACGTCCGTCGTGATCGTCATCGAATTCCTGTGGGTCGCAGCGGAGCAGCGCTTCGTACATCCGCTTCACGCGTCGGGGTGGAATCCACTCTTCGTACAGACTCTCCCCCGTGATCGCATGGATCAGACCTGAGTAGACCTTTCCGCGAAAGCTGTCGGTCGGACCGCTGAACACTCCCCCGCACAGCCGGATCTCCGCCGCCTCGAAGGCTCGGAGGTCTTCGTCCGTGAGCTCTGCGTCAGGTCCTCGCTGTGCGAAAGTGTCCAGTCCCATCGGTGTTCTTCCTTCCTCTCAAATCGTCTACGGGTCACCTGGACCCGGTGTACGTCGCTCTAGCCAGGTTCAGAGTACTTGAGCCCGTCGAGCAGGTGATCGGCGGCCATCTCGGCCACTTCCTCGGGCTCGGCTGCCTGGGAGCCAGACCCAGCTCGTTCATCGAGCGCGAGCGTCGCGTGGCCGTGGATCGCGGCCCAAGCGGTCCTGCCGAAGCGCGCCGGATCGCCGGGTTTCACGATGCCCGCATTCTGGCAAAGCCTGATCGCGTCCTCGATGACTTCCAGAGCGCGGCGCCGCGCTTCGCCCAGACCCTCGAGATGCAGCTTCCCGGCGACCTCCGCCCCGAACATCAGACGGAACAGACGCGGATTGGCCTCGGCAAAGGCGAGATAGGCGGCGGCGATTGCGCGCAGCCCCTGCTCCGGATGCTCGGCGTTGGCTTTCGCAGCCTCCCGCATGGCCTCGGCCAAGCGGCGAAATCCATCGGCGCTCAGCGCGGCCTGGAGCGCCGCCAAGCCACCCCCGTCCTGCTGCTGGCCGAAGGCGAGGTAAGGCGCGGTCCGGCTGAGCTCGGCCTGCTCGGCGATCTTACGAAGTTCCAGCTTCCGCTCCGGCGATTCGTCACGCAGGATGTCGTGGGCCGCCGCGAGAATGCGCGCCCGCAGGTCCGGGGTCTCCCTCTTCTCTCCGTCCACAGCTATCTCCTCTCCAGGGGTTGACACCGTCAATCTATATAGATAAGTTGACGGTGTCAACTACCCTGAAAACGATGTAGCACCGAGAGGAGAATCCGATGCCACACATGTCAGCAAACGAAGGAGCCGGCACGGGTCCCCTTCCCGACCCTGGAGGGCACCCGGGTCCGCCGCTCGATCTGAAGCTGGGCCCGGCCCAGTATTACGAGTCGCTGACCGTATTTCCGGTTATCGATGCGGCGCCCCGACAGCTGCCCTACCAGCTCCTGGCCGATGCGCTGGAGACAGAGACCGTCCACGTATCCGAGGTCGGGACAGGCAGCGTGCCCGAGATCCTGGTCGAGAACGAAGGCGACGTCGATGTCCTCATCCTCGACGGCGAGCAACTGGTCGGCGCCATGCAGAACCGGATCGTCAGCCGCACGATCGTCGTCCCCGCCCACGCTAAAACGACGATCCCGGTCTCCTGTATGGAACAGGGGCGCTGGCGCTCCACCAGCCGGCACTTCCAGCATGCCGGCCAGCACTCGCCGTCCACGCTTCGCCGCCACGCTCGGAGGACGGAGGCAGCGTGCAGCGCGGCGATGATGGACGCGACACCACGAGTTCTGGCGGGTGCGCAGGGGGCGGTCTGGAGCAACATCGCGAGCCTCAAGGCGCTGTTCGGCGGCCGTTCACCCACCGACGACTTTGGCGAACTCTACGGGCTCAAGTCACGCGACCTGGAGGAGTGGTCGAAGCACTTCCCATGGGTGGACGATCAGCTCGGTCTGCTGGCCTTCCTGGGAGAGGAACCACTGGGGCTGGACGTGATCGCCGGCCATCGTCTCTACGCGCGGCTGCATAAGCAGCTCGTCATGGGTCACGTCATGGACGCCTTGGCCGCCGGACCTGGCGTGAAGAAGTGCGCAGTCTGCGAGGAGGCCGCGACGGCGTTTCTCGCGCAGGTGTGCACCGCGGATCGGACGGAGGCTCCTACTGTGGGGCGAGGCAATTACCGGGTGCTTTCCGGC
>JBDHHL010000413.1:0-4419 GCA_039589375.1 Gemmatimonadota bacterium
TTCCAATCTCTCGGCTCAATCCAAAGACGTAACCCTAACCAGCGGAGCCCACGTCAACGCGCAGGTGCAGGCGCACCTCGACAACGGTGACGCGCTGGTAGCCGAGGGCCGGTATGGTACTGCTCGTAGGGAGTATCGTGCAGCGGCAGAACTGATGCGCGCTGAAAACAAGCTACCGTCTCAGCCACTCCGCCGTATCGCAAACTTGTATTACTACCAAGACCGGTACCAGACGGCCGGAAAAGTCCTCCTGGATCTTGCAGACGAGGCGGCCCAGTTTGGCGAGCTGAAGTGTCAGGTCTGGGCTCTGGCTGACGCCGCCTGGGTTGCCGGCATCGCCGGTGACAAGATCGACATGGACCGGCGCCTGGCCAGTCTGTACCGCCTGCTCAGCTCACCTTACTTGCCCGACATCGTGAAGGAGGAGTTGACGAACACGCGGCTCATAAACATCGAGGCAGGCAAGAGGCTGGCGGCTATACCTGAAGTGCCGTAACGCCGGCTTGCCTGACCTACGCTGAATGGAGGGGCTCCCGGCCGGGTCGCACCGCAATCCTTTCTGGCCGGCAGCCCTGCCATGTCAGGCGTTGCTCGTGCCCTCGATCTCGAACTGGGTGCCGAGGATTCGCTCGGCGATGTGCACGTTCGAACGCACGTGCGGCCCTCTGCACCCACGATAAATGAGATTTCACAGTCAAATACAGACCTCGGTGGAGGCGTTGAGCGGTGCGGCTTCTGAGCAGGCCAACGGATTGCTGATCCACCGACCCCAATGTCAACTTGTGACCAGATGCCCTCCCGCGCCGGTCCATGCACCAGGGAGGCTGGTGGGCGCAAAGGTCCGCTGGTGGCTGAACGAAGGCTGGCCAATATGGACGTGGAGGTACATCTTAAACGCTGACCGCAGATGCAATTCGACGGTTCCTTAGGTAACCCCAATCGTCGGACATCGCTGTGGACGCGCGAAAGTCATCGCTTCACACAGACCAGGCCACCGTCGAGGACCCGAACCACGCGCAACGCGACCCCGTAGAGCCCGCCTTGCGCATCTCCCGGCGGCCTACCATCCTGAACGTCGCCTCACAAGAAAGCGTCTGGTTCGCTGCCCACCGTCGGCGCCTGCGCCGGGGGTGAGCTTCTTGGGCGTACGTCAACCTCTTTGCCCCAGGAGGAAGTCATGATGAACCGTCTCATCCTTGGCGCCCTGCTGACCAGCTTGATCCTTCCCGCCGGTGTTCTGGCCCAGGAAGAAGGATACGAGCGCGGCCAGCTGGGCGAGTGGAGCACCTGGCGCGTCGCACCCGCCGATGTCCCCGCCTTCGAGGCCACCGTCAAGAAGGTCGTCAAAGCCGCTGAGATGTCCGGCCTCAGCAGCGATCATAGCTGGGTGATCTTTCAGAACGGCGCCACCTTCGGACTCTACGCTCCGGTCGAGAACATGGCCGAGTTCGACGACCCCGACGCGTTCGTGAAAGCCTTCAAGGACACACCCGGCGAGGCGCTTCTCATGGAGGCCTTCGGCGAGTTCGCCACGCTCGACGTCCAGACCCTCGCGCGCGAGGTCGTCGAGGGCGTTCCGGCCTGGTCCTACCAACCCGAACAGCCCATCATCACCGGTGATGCGAACTTCGCCGAGGTATACGAAGCGTGGATGAAGCCCGGCACCGAGGAGCAGGCCGACGAGGAAGGCAAAGCCTGGGTGGCCTTCATGAAAGAGCTCGGCTACGGCTACGCCACCGCCGGCATTCGCATCCATTTCGGCGACGTCGGTCGCACGATGTGGGTTACCTGGTACAACGACCCGATGGCCTACGAGGGCGAGAACTCCTTCGCCAAGCTCATCGAGGAGAAGGGTGCGGGAGCGAAGTTGGAAGAACTACTGGGCCGCTGGAACAAGCTGATCAGACGCTATGAGGAATCGACCTGGTCTTATCGCAAGGACCTGAGCTACCAACCATCGACCTGAACCTGACTGTGCCACTAATGTGCCGTATCCCAGCGGGAAGTACCGGTAAAGAACGGCAAACGGGGCCCAGCGATCCGGCCCCGAATGCCCTGTGTAGTGCCGTTTTGTGTCATTCTGTGCCGCTCAGTACGGAGGCTGACCGGGAATCATAATCCGTAGGACGCGAGTGCTAGCCGTCTGGATAGAAGACCTCAGGTGACCCGGCCAACAGCTCCCGGACTCGACGGGCATGCTCACCCTGCGGCCGACGCCGTCCCGTCTCCCAGCGCCAGAGGGTGCCTTCGTCCACGCCAAGCATGCGGGCCAGGCTCTTCCTTGAGAGACCACGGATCCTCCGGTAGGCCTTCAACCGGTCCGGCAAGGAGTCTCCGACCGAAAAGGGTACGTAACCGAGGAATCGGATGATCGCGGGTATGTGACGGATCGCCGGTGTCCGGTGGCCTCTTTCCCAGTTCATAACTGTGGTCTTGTCAACACAAATGAGCAACGCAACCTGGGTTTGTTGAAGGCCGAGATCGAGCCTCCGCTTGCGGATATGATCGCCGATCGTCTTGAGCTCCCTCGGATATCCTTTATCTAAGGGCTTTTTCGCCTTGAGCCTCAGGTGGCAGAAAGGCAACGCAGGGGTGTCACTGTGGACTCCTAGGCGACAGTGGGAAGACATGTCGCTGCACTCCGCGCATGATCCAGCGCTATCGCTCCAAGGTGTCCGGGCCGCTGCTCGATCGCATCGATCTGCACATCGAGGTCCCGCCGGTCTCTTCTCCCGAGCTTCTGGATTCGATTGAGGGCGAGAGTTCTGCAGCGGTGGCCGCGCGGGTCGAGGCCGCTCGGAGATTACAGCTGGCGCGGTTTGAGGGCCGTGACGGGCTGTATGCCAACGGGCAGATGGGGGCGCGTGACGTTCGGCGGTATTGCCGAGCGGACGACACCGGGCTGTCGCTGTTACGGTCGGCGATGGCGAGGTTCGGGCTGTCGGCGCGCTCGTTTCATCGTGTGCTGAAGATCGCGCGGACGATCGCGGACCTGGCTGAGAGCGAGACGATCCGGTCCGCCCACATTGCCGAGGCGATCCAGTATCGTGGGCTCGACCGTAACGTGCCTTGATACCATTGGCCCGCTGGCGCGGGTACCGAGCCTAGCTCAACAAGTCTCCTGAGTGTCTCGCCAACGGACTGACTGTCCGCTGCGCGCCCTAGTATCGCTGCAAGCCACACTCGTAGCCCTGCCTGCGCTCAGTTAGCATTTTGTAACAGCCCCCACCATCAGCCTCTTCTGAGCAGAGGCATCTGCAAATGCCCTCTCTCATCCAACGCCTGAAAGAGCGCAAGCTCTTCCAGTGGGCGCTAGCCTACCTGGCTGGTGCGTGGCTGGTATTCCAGGGCATCGAGGTGCTGGCCGAACCGTGGAACCTGTCTGAGGGAGTCCAACGGACGATCCATGTGCTGCTCGGTATCGGCTTCTTGGTAACGCTCGTTCTGGCTTGGTACCACGGTGAGAAGGGGCGGCAGCGCGCGAGCGGTGTAGAGCTTCTCATTCTAGCGGGGATCCTCGTGATCGCCGGTGCCGCAGTGACGTTGTTGGGACGCGGGCCGCAGGGAGAGATCGCGGGTGAACTAACAGAAGAACCACCCGTAGCTGTGAGTGAGAAGTCCGTCGCCGTGCTGCCGTTCGTGAACATCGGCGGAGATCCCGAAAATGCGACATTCACCGATGGTGTGACTGTCGACATCATCAACCACCTCTCCAACATCGCTGACCTCAAAGTCATCTCTCGCACGTCTGCATTTCAGTATAGGGACACGGAAAAAGGCCTTCGCGAAATTGCAGCAGAACTCCGTGTTGCACGTGTGGTGGAGGGCGAGGTTCAGCGCGCCGGCGATCGCGTCCGAGTCAACGCGCAGCTGATCGACGCGCGTACGGATGAACACATATGGAGCGAGCAGTACAACCGGGAGCTTACGGACGTTTTCGCGGTTCAGAGTGACATCGCGGAGAAGATCGCGGTCGGACTTCGGGCCACGCTGACGGACGCCGAGAGAGAGCGGATAGGGCAAGCGCCTACGGATAACCTCGAGGCATATGGGCACTACGTGCGTGCGATTGAACTTCGCGAGCGAAGCGAGCTGGAAGAGGACTTTCGGCTGGCGCTTCGGTTGGCTGAGGAGGCCGTGGAGCTAGATCCCCAGTTTGCTCAAGCGTGGGCGCTCCAGTCCGAGCTGCATTCTCTGGTGTACACATTTCACTATGATCGTTCGGAAGACCGCCGGGCTATGGCCGAGAGCACAGCACTCCAGGCTTTCGAGCTACGACCAGATCTGGGTGAGGCTCACAGGGCCTTGGGCCTCTACTACTACTATGGCCTTCGGGATTACGAGCGTGCCTTGGAGCAGTTTTCCGTGGCGCTGAAAACTATACCCAGTGACGCTCGGACCTGGAATGGCATCGCGAGT
>JBDHHL010000414.1:0-4408 GCA_039589375.1 Gemmatimonadota bacterium
CGGATGTCGGAGGATGCGCCCCTAGACCCTGAGGCCGACTCGGGGGCCGCGTCCGGACCCGAGGGTGACGAGACGGCGGCGGTCGACGCCGGTACCCGAGAGCGGCCGCCGAAAGACGTCCGCGAGCGACGCTCCGACACCAGCAGAGTCCGGGTTCCTATCGGCCGGCTCGATGCGCTCATGAACCTGATCGGCGAGCTGACCATCGTCCGGGATCAGATGCGAGCGTTGGCCACGCAACTCGATTCGGAGCTGCTCGACAGTGCCCTCGAGAAGGCTGGCAGGCTGATCGGTGACATGCAGACGCAAGTCGTCGAGAGCCGCATGGTGCCGGTATGGCAAGTATTCGACCGGTTTCCGCGCCTTATCCGGGAAGCGGCCCGGTCAGCGGGCAAGGAAGTGCGACTGGAGATCTCCGGCAAGGAATTGGAGCTGGACCGATCGCTCCTCGATGCCATCAGCGATCCAATCGTCCACCTGCTCCGCAACGCAGTCGACCACGGCATCGAGGTGCCGGAGAAACGCCAGATGGGCGGTAAGAAGCGTCTGGGGCTGGTAATTCTCGCAGCGCGGCGCGAACGATCTCGAGTCGTCATCGAGGTTAGCGATGACGGAGACGGCATCGATCGCGGGATGGTCACGGCCGAGGCGCGGCGGCGCGGACTCGTCCCGGGCGACATCGAGCTCAGCGACCAGGAGCTCTACCGAATCATGGCACGGCCGGGATTCTCGACGGTAGGCCAGGTCACGACTCTATCAGGCCGCGGCGTCGGCCTCAACGTGGTGGAGGAATGCGTCCGCAGTCTTGGTGGTTCGGTGGAGCTCAGAACGGAAAAGGGACTTGGGACGACGTTTCGCCTCGAGTTGCCGTTGACGCTTGTCATTCTTCCTGCGTTGATCGTGAGCGTGGCCGGGCAGGTATATGCCGTGCCCGTCACGTTCACTCGTGAGACCATAGAGATCCGCGACACCGATGTGGAGCAGGCGCACGACCGCGAGTGGATTCGCTGGCACGATGAGCTTCTGCCGTTGACGCGGCTGCACCGACTGTTCGGAAACGGCTCGGGTAATGGGGGGAGCGAAGCCGGAGCGCGAGCCAAGGGCCTGCGCCTGGTAGTATTGGAGTTCGGAGGATCGCGGCTAGCCGTCAGCGTGGATGGCCTTGTGGGCGAGGAGGAGATCGTCGTGAAGTCCTTCGACCTGCCCGTGGGAGCTGTCCCCGTGTTCTCCGGTGCCACGGTGCGACCGGACGGGCGACCCGCATTGGTGCTGGACGTTGGCAGTCTGTTCTTGAGTCAGGGTACGTCCTCGTGATACTGCACGGTACTTCTAACCGGTGGATAGCTCGATGAGCCAAATGCTCGATCTCCGCGACCTGGAGCTGGACGCTCTCAAGGAGGTGGCGAACGTCGGCGCCGGTCATGCGGCGACGGCGCTTAGCCAGCTGACAAGCCGGCGCGTAATGATCGACGTGCCGAGCGTTCAAGTCTGCCCGATCGAAGAGGCGGCTGCGGCCGTAGGCAACGAGGACGGGATCGTGGCGGCCATCCTGATGCATGTGCTCGGCGACCTGACGGGGCGCTGCCTCATGTTGTTCGAAAAGAGTTGTGCCATGCAGCTGGTGGATATGCTGCTCGATCGTGAGTCCGGCGTCACCCGTATGCTGGGAGATATTGAGCGGTCGACTCTCAAGGAGACGGCCAACATACTCACCGGTTCTTATCTGAATGGCTTGTCGGGCTTACTCGGTCTCATGCTGATTCCATCGGTCCCCAGCCTGGCCGTGGATTTGTGCGGTGCTGTCCTCTCGACGTCGTACCTCAACTTCGGTGAAGACAGAGGAATCGTGATCGTGCTGGATACGCGCTTCCAATTCGAGCCCAGCGATCAAGGGATGTCCGGACACTTCGTATTGCTTCCGGACCCGGCGAGCTTGAACGTGATTCTCAAGGCCGTTCACGTGAGGTTCTAGATGGCGGTTCTGGTTCACTCCGAACGTGATCTCCGTGTTCTCCGGGCGCTTGCCAAGCGCATCGACCCGGGCGACGCGGGCGCGAGCAACAACCTCGGAGTGGTGTACTTCCAGAAGGGCCTGTTCGAGGAGGCCATCGAGCAGTTCCGGCGCGCGCTGGCCATTGACGGGAAGATGGAAGTGGCACGCCGGAACCTCGAGATCGCCTATCATCAGACTGGCTACTACGATCGGCAAATCTCGGAACTCATCGCCCGACTGCAGGCAAATGATGCCGACGACAAGGCTCGCTTCAAGTTGGCCGAGGCCTACATCCAGACAGGGCGCATCGAGCAGGCGATCAGCCAGTACGAAGTGCTCGTGGAGCGGCGGCCGCGGGACGTCTTCGCGCTGAGGCAGCTGGCGAACGCAGAGAAGAGCCGCGGCGAGCTCAACCGTGCTATCGCTTGGTACGAGCGTGTCCGCGAGTTGAAACCCGACCGCGCTGACGTGTACTACTCGCTGGGCGAAATCCTCTACAACCAGGGAATGAACGCGGAGGCGATCGCTCACCTGCGGAAGGCTCTGAAGCTGGACCCGTCGTTCCCAGATGCGTACCGGCTACTGAGCTTCATATACGGCGAGATCGGCGACCAAACTAAGGCGGCGGAGTATGCTACGCGAGCGGCGGAATTGAACCCGGCTGCCGCAAAGGCGCAGGCAAACCTCTCGCTGGATCGCTACAGCTCCGCGCAGTACATGGAGCTTACCGGCAACATCCCTTCACCGACGCAGGATCTCGAGCAGGCGTTTGCTCACTACACGTTGGGTGTCGCGTTCAGGGCGCGTGGGTTGTACGAGGAGGCGAGTCAGGAATTCGCTCGTGGCCGGGTAGCCGGAGAAGACGCGACGCTCATCGATCAGGCTGAGTCGGAGCTGGCGCTTCTCGAGGGCGACGCCGAGAAAGCTCTGGCCCGATACGATGCCTTGCTTTCAGGACAGGGTGACAGCCCCAAGATCTGGAATGAACGAGGCGTAGCGCTACACAAGCTCGGGCGGTTGGAGGAAGCCGAGGGCAGCTATCGTCGCGCGCTGAAATGCGATGACCGCTATGCCTTGGCGTGGAACAACATCGGTGTTGTCAGGGCGCACTGCCAGGATACGGAAGCGGCGCACCTCGCCTTGCAACGAGCGGTCGAGCTGCAACCGGAGCTCGACGACCCCCATCTCAACTTGGGGCTCTTGTGGGCGACGACCGGCCAACTCGAACAGAGCCTCAAGCTGTATCGCGAGATGCTCACGCGAGACTCGAATCGGGCCGAGGCGTGGAACGGTCTGGGTTCCGCGTTGCTGGAGATGGACAGGGTCGATGAGGCGCGCAAAGCTTTCGCTCGATCTGTCGAACTGAATCCCAACTACACCCCGGCGCGCTACAACCTCAGCTTCGCCCTTGCACGGCTGGGCGATCACGAAGGCGCACTGCGCGAGACGAAGAGCGCTCTCGAACTCGATCCGTACTATACCCAGCCGCGCTACAAGCTGTCGATCGACCTGCAGTACGAGGGGAGCGAGGTCTGGGCGCCCGAGTTGGGAGCGCCGGAGGTTGTCGAGGGGGAGGGAGCTGGCGTTCGCGACTTCGATTTCGAGCCGGCCGCGCTGGACCAGGTCTTCAAGGAGCTCGAGGGCCCGGAGCCGACCAAGCCGCGGCAGAAGCCGGGTCGTACCCTGCAACTCGCGCGCGACTACCTAGCCAGCGGACTGTACGATCAAGCGCTGACAGAGGCTACGGAGGCGGTTCGTCAAGGGGCCGAGCGGTCCGAGGGCGCCCTGGTCATCGGTGAGATCTTCAGGCAGCGCGGGTTATACGGCGAGGCGCTCGAACGGTTCGAAGAGGCCAAGCAGGCGCGGAGCGGCGATCCGCGCGCGCTGGCCGGTGTGGCTCAGTGTCTGCTGCAGCTCGATCGCCTTGACGAGGCGCTGGAAGCGGTGGAAGAATTGCAGCCGCAGGCCGGCGACAACGTCTGGTATCTATTGACCATCGGCGAGGTTCTAACGCGCCAGGGTCACGCGAAACGCGCCATGGAGGTCCTGGATCGTGCGGAGGGCCTGCAGCCCCATGACCCAGTGGTGCAGCGACAAGTGGCGCGCGCAGCGCTCATCGGCGGTGACCTGCGGCACGCCAAGAACGCTTACCAAAAGGCGATCACCTCGGATCCCGATTTTGCAGCGGCGAGAGTCGAGCTGGGCCAGATCCTGATAGACGAGCGCGCATACGAGGAGGCGGAGAAGGAGATAAGGCGAGCGTTGGAATTGGTGCCCACATATAGCGAGGCAAGCTTGGTCCTTGCCGAATTGATGCAACGCCAGGGTCGGACGCGAGAGATGATCAATGTGATCACCGAAGTGCTAACCGCCGAACCGTACGACTTGCGGGCACTCGTGATGCTCGGCCGTGCG
>JBDHHL010000415.1:0-4399 GCA_039589375.1 Gemmatimonadota bacterium
GGCGGCCATTGTCGCGGCCAGGGGTGAACCGTCCGACGAGCGTTGGATGGCGGCGGAGATCGAGGCCTACAAGTACGGTCCGGCCGCGGACGCCTTCGCGTTCCGGTCGGTCACTTGGGCCTACGTGTTGCTCGACGCCGCGTTCCTGAGGGGCCTGCGCATCGCCGCCATGTTCCTGCTCGGGGCAGCCCTGATGAAGCAGGGTTTCTTCCTGCCTCAGCAGCGGCGCGGGCAGCGCAGGCTGTTCATCGGGGGGGTCGTGATCGGCTTACCGCTGGAGCTGGGCGCGGTCGGGATGCTGGTGGCCAACGACCACGCGGTGAACTTCGCGACGGCGACGGCGGCGTTCATGCACGAGCTGGGGAGTTTCGCCTTGTGCCTGGGATACACGGGGGGCGTGTGCCTGCTGGCCGGCGCAGGCAGGGCGCGGTGGCTCTGCGCACCGCTGGCGAGCGTGGGGCGGCTGACCCTGAGCGTTTATCTGCTCCAAACGGTTGTTGCGGCCGCGATCATGTACTGGTGGGGATGGGGCTGGTTCAACGATCTCACGCGGCCGGAGTTGATCGCGCTTGTGGTTGCGATCTGCATTCCACTCATTGCCCTGAGCGGTGTCTGGCTGAGGTTCTTTGCCATCGGCCCGTTCGAATGGATGTGGAGATCGCTGACGTACGGCCGGAGGCAGCCGTTGCTGAAACGGACGCGCCCGCCACCAGGCTGAGCCACCTCAACGCAGGGACGTGACCACAGCGCCGGGGTGGCACGCACCTTCGGCCGCAGGACGTGGCCGTCTGCGTGTAAATAGCAAGTCGTGCGGCCGGGTCGCGCGCTCGCGCCGGCCGTTACCCCACCGGTCGTATCCGTGACTGGTTAGGAAATGACGCGTTCCGGTTAACAGCGCGCGAGCTCCCAACCCGCGGCGAGGTGGGGTCCGATCGCTGTTCGCGGGGCCTCGATTACTCTTCCGGCACCCGAGGGGCCGTTGTCTTCCCTTTGCAACGTTGGCCGTCCCGCGACCGACTCCTGACCGGAAATAAGGCCCGAACCCACCCTTGCGGGCCCTACCCCAGTTGACCGCCCGGTGGCCCTCGCCGGCCATCGACGGCGGTTCGGCTCCGCCTCGCGCCTTGACTCGAACTATTACACAATGTAGTGTAATAGCGTGAAGCGCCTCCCGCCCGCCACCCAATTGGGCCCTGACGACGCCATGTGCTGCTTACCCAAGCCAGCCCTGGCAGACCGATGCCTGCTCTCCAAGGGCAGTGCGGCCGAGTTGGCTGGCCTGTTCAAGGTGCTCGCCAGCGACACGCGCCTGCGCTTGCTGCACGCCTTGGTCCGCGATGGCGAACTCTGCGTGAGCGAGCTGTGCCGGCAGGTGCGGATGAGGCCGCAGGCCGTGTCGAACCAGCTCCAGCGTCTCGCCGATCGGGGCATCGTGGAATCCCGACGAGACGGCCTTCAGGTGTTCTACCGGATCACCGACCCGTGCGTCCCCGAGCTTCTGGATCGCGGGTTGTGCCTCCTGGAGGACGCAAAGGAGCGGCGTGGATGAGCGCGAGCGTCTCCCGCATGATGGCGGATCTGCCCGAGGCCCTGCGGCAGCTCAAAGAAGCCGCCGCGGCGAAGAAGTGCTGGTGCTGCGGCTGCCTGCACGGGTCGCTGGACGCCATTGAACGCGCGATACCGGAAAACGAGCAGGCGGAAGAGCTTCGCGACGTCCTTAACGTGCTGCGGTCGAAGCGTGTCAAGCAGCAGTATGAGTGCATCGGCTGCGATCCGTGCTATCCGCCGCTGGCGGTGAACGCGCTGAGCATCGACGGAGAAGCATGTCCTTCGGATGACGTGGAGGCTCGCGACGGCTGGCCGCCGCTGCCTGGGTCATACACCGTGCTGCGCTACAACGCGCCCGTTGCCGTTTGCACGCTGACCGACGAGAGCCTCGGCACCCAAGTGGCTAACCGGGCGGGATCGGAGATCGCGATCGTCGGTTCGGTCTTCACGGAGAATCTCGGCATCGAGCGGATCGTGATGAACACCCTTGCGAATCCGAGTATTCGCTTCCTCTTGCTCTGCGGCCCCGATTCGAAACAGACGATGGGCCATCTTCCCGGACAATCGATGACCGCGCTGGCCCGTCACGGCCTCGATGATCGTGGCCGGATACGGAAGGCGGCGGGCCGGAGACCTGTTCTCCGGAATATCGATCGATCCGCCATCGAACACTTCCGATCGACGGTGGTGGTCGTCGATCGAATCGGCGAGTGCGATCTGAACGTGATCGTTGACAGCGCTCGTGAGTGTGCGGCCAGGTCGTCTGGTCCAGGGAAGCCGTTCGAGCCATCGCGCATCGTGCGCAAGGTGGCCGGCTACGTGCCTGAGCGCATGATCTCCGACAAAGCGGGCTACTTCGTGGTCTATCCCGATCGAGCGCGACGCGTTCTTCTCCTGGAGCACTATCGCAACAACGGCGTACTCGATGTCGTGATCGAGGGACGGGCCGCAGCCGAGTTGTACTACCCGGCGATCGACCGAGGCCTCATCTCGCGGTTGGATCACGCAGCGTATCTCGGGCGCGAGCTGGCGCGTGCAGAGAGGGCGCTCGAGAACGGAGGGCCGTATGTCCAGGACGCGGCTCCCGAACGACAGACAGCGACTGGCCGCGGCTGCGGCTGCAGCAACGGCTGAGGAAAGGAAAGGCCATGAGCAAGTTCGGATTGGTGGCATTGATCGCGGTCGCGGGGGCGGCAGCGGTGGGCTGGGCCATCTTCAATCGCCCCGCCGACGGCCCTGCATCGGAGACGATGTCAGACGCGCCGCCGTCTGCCGCGATGCCGGATTCGTCACCAGCCGCCGACGCTCTCGTGAGCATCAACGCGATCATGGAGCACCCGGAGGAGTATCACGGCGTCGTGCGCCTGGAGGGAGTCGTCGCGCAAGTAGATGGGGACCGAGGCCTTTTCATGCTGATGGGCCGCAAGGACTGGGCCGCCTGTGGAAAGAGCAAGTGCTGCGTGCCGCTTACGCTGCCCGTGCGCGGGGCGGAGGATCTACCTGCAAAGGAGACCGTGGTGCGGGTGCAAGGTCGCGTCGAGCAGGCGGACGGGAAGTACGTGCTGGCGGCCGAGTCGGTCGATCGGCTTGAGGGCTGAGGATGTCGCGTATGGCAGCCATACGGCTCATTCACCGATCTGTACTGCCCGCCGCGTCGTTTATCGTCGTGCTGGGGTTCCATTTCGCGTGGATCGGTCTGTTCCCGGAGGATAACCCGGCGCAGAACCGGTGGGTGAGCATCGGGCCGGCAGCACAACCCTCGTGGCTCGCGCGCTACATCGACGGGCAGCACTACTGGATGGGCTATGTCTACGCACTCTCGCTCGGCTTCGCGGTCATTGCGGTTCGTCGCTACCTCGAGGACCGTTCTTGCCGGGCACGCAACTTCGCGATCGGCGGCGTAACCTTCTCCGGCTTCATGTCGGTGGCCGGCTGCTTCCTCGTCGGTTGCTGCGGCTCGCCGATGCTGGGCGTCTACCTCAGCCTGTTCGGTGCCGCGTTTCTGCCCTTCGCCAAGCCACTCGCGGCGGGCATCTGCACACTGCTCATCCTCGGCTCATACTTGTGGATGCGGCGCCTGGGCCGGCGGGCACGTGATCGTCAGCTCGAAGCATGTTCCTGCGCAGGGGCGGGACCGCAACCCGACTCGTCCGACGAAGCAGCCGCCGCGGTGTGACGAACGTCAAAGGTCGCGTTCTTCTGGCCCCCTCGAGAGCAAGGCGAACTCCCCGACCAGGACTCGAACCTGGAACCTAGCGGTTAACAGCCGCTCGCTCTACCAATTGAGCTATCGGGGAAGGATGTGGGCCGGGCCGCCCCGGCGACCCTGAGAGTATCGGCAACACGGCGGCGGTCAACCAACCCGGGATTCCGGCGTAGGTCGAATCGCGGATCTGGAGTTCCGAAGTCCAGAGGTCAAACGGTAGCCAGCGACCTGGCCTTCGCGAAGCGCTCGCCCACGGCCGTCCAGTTGACCACGTTCCACCAAGCGGAGATGTAGTCCGGACGGCGGTTCTGGTACTTCAGGTAGTAGGCGTGCTCCCACACGTCCAGGCCGAGGATCGGCGTGCAGACGCAGTCCGAAACGCTTCTCATGAGCGGGTTGTCCTGGTTGGCCGTGGAGCAGATGCACAAGGTCCCGTTCTCCCGGACCCCCAGCCACGCCCAGCCGGAGCCGAAGCGGGTGGCCCCCACGTTGGCGAAGTCCTCCCTGAACTTGTCGAAGGAGACGAACGATTCCTTGATGGCCGCGGCCAGGTCGCCCTCCGGCTTGCCGCCGGCCTTGGGGCCCATGACCGTCCAGAAGAGGCTGTGGTTGAAGTGACCGCCGCCGTTATTGCGCACGGCCATG
>JBDHHL010000416.1:0-4387 GCA_039589375.1 Gemmatimonadota bacterium
CAACCGCCCAGGAGCCCGCGAAAGCCCCGGACTTGCGGAGCCTGCTGGAGGCCGGTGCCGAGAGCGAGCTCGTCGAGCAGGTCCGCCAGCGGCCCGACGATGCGCGGGACGCGTTGGCCGAGCTGTTCCAACTCACCGTCCGGACAGATGACTCGATGGAGCGCGTCCGCCTCCTTGACCAGGCCGGCGAGCTGGCTCGAGCGTACGCCCGGGCGTGGTCCGACTCGTTCTTCATCCGCAAGGTCGAACAGTTCAACCGCTGGTCGACGGGGGAGCGCGCGGAACGCCTGGAGGCCGACAGCCTGCGCCGTGCCGGCGTCGACGCCTACTACCGAGAGGGACCCTCTGCCGCCATGCGTCTGTGGGAGCGGAGCCTTGCCATCTGCCGCGCGCTGAAAGACCAGGCGTGTCAGGCCAGGGTGCTGGGCAACCTGGGCGCCGGTCACTACGCGCTGGGCGAGCTGGACCGTGCGCTCCGCTACCACACTCGATCGCTCGAGCTGGCCGACACGGCCGGTGATCAGCGGACCGTGGGTAACGCGTTGGGCAACATCGCGAACGTGCACAAGGATCTGGGCGAGTTCGCGACCGCCGCAGAGTACTACGAGCGGGCGCTGGCCGCCCGGGCGCTGACCGGCGATCGGCGAGGCGAGGCGGCGGACCTGAACAACTTGGGCCTAGTCCGTGAGGCGCTGCGCGACCTGCAGGGAGCCGCAGAGCACTTCCGTCGTGCGCTGGATCTCAATCGTCAGGACGGCCGGAAGCGCGGCGCCGCCGACAACCTGACCAACCTGGCCAACCTGGCCACGCGCCGTGGGCGATACGAGGAAGCGCTCGAACTTTATAGCGAAGCGCTTTCGCTGCGACGCGAGGCCGGCGACCGACAGGGTGAGGCGCTTGACCTCCAGAACCTGGGCCTGCTGCACCTCAACTGGGGCGATTATCCGGCGGCGCTGCAATCGCTGCAGGCCGCGTTGGCCATCCTGGAGGATCTCGGAATATCGATTTGGGTCGCGGAAGTGCGAGCCGACATCGCGGTGGTCCACACAGCCATGGGTCACCTGCAAGACGCACAGACTCACTTGACGCAGGCCATCGCCGAGGCGGGCGGCGATGAGTACCTGGGGCCCGCTTTAGCAATGCAACGGGCCGACCTGTTGACCGAGCTCAACGAGCTCGACCAGGCCGCCGAGCTGTATCGGGAAGCCGAGGCGGGTTACCGCCGGCTGAGTGACGCGACCGGCCAGGCCGAGGCCGAAACGGAACTCGGGTATCTGTACCTCACGCGCGGTGATTACGATGCCGCCGAGGAGGCGTTCAGTCGTGCGTTTCGATCACACGAGAGCGTCGGAGATGTGCGGCCGGCGGCGATGGCCCGCCTGCGCCTGGGCGACGTCCGCTTCCTGCGAGGAGACACGGCCAGCGCACGCAATACGTACCACGATGCGCTTGCCGCCTACCAGAGGTTCGGCGATTCGATGGGAGAGGCCCTCGCGCTAGGCGCGCTGGCGGAACTCAACCTGGAACTAGGTGCGTTTGACCGCGCGGAGAGCGGCTACCGCACGGCCCTCGCATGCCTGGAGGACCAGCCGGTCGGGCCGCTACACTGGCACCTACACTTTGGGCTGGGGCTGGCGTTACGCGGGCAAGGCAAGCTGGACGCGGCGGCCGCCGAACTGCGCGCGGCGGTGGCCCAAGTGGAAGCGATTGGCGCCGACCTGGCTGTCGCGGAGCGCCGCTACGGATACATGGAGGACAAGTGGCGCGCCTATGCCGAGCTCGCCAGGACGGAGATGGCGCGTGACCGGCTTGCCGCGGCGTTCGCGACCAGCGAGAGGATGCGCGCGCGGCAACTCGTCGATCTTCTGGCGGGCGGGCGGACGGCCGACCCGACGCCGGAGCTAGCCCTGATCCGTGAGGAAGAGAATCTGCGCCGGCGTATCGCGCACCTCAGCGACCAGCTCTACGCGTCGACGATCGAGGTTGGCACGCTCCGCGAGGCGGCACCGCCGGGTCCGGAGCTGAACCAGCTACGAGAATCGCTGACCGTGGCGCGAGACCATTATCAGCGGCTGCTGGTGAGACTCGAAGAATCGCATCCGCGATACGCCGCCCTGTTTTCGGGCTCCGTCGCTGCCGCGCCGGACATACAGCGCATGTTGCCGGGCAACACGGCGTTCATCGAGTATCTCGTCTCCGACGACTGGACCATCGCGTTCGTCATCTCACGCGACGAGCTCGCCGCGGTAGAGCTCCCGGTCGACCGTAAGACCTTGCTCCAACTGACGGCCTTCTTACGCGGCACCCTCGGACCGAACGACGAAGGTGCGGCGGAGGGTGGTGGCGCGGACGAGCTGTGGCGCACCCCGCTCAGACGACTCTACCGCACGCTGATCGAGCCACTGCAGGCGGCGGGACACCTGGCGGACACGCGCCTACTCGTTCTCGCGCCGCATGCCGAACTCCACTACGTGCCTTTCCAGGCACTACTCGGACCCGGGCCGGACGGCGAGCGTTTCCTGATCGAGTCGTACGACATCGCCTACACGCCGTCCGCCTCCGTGTGGGCGGAGCTCACCCGCCACGACGTCGGCACCTACGGGCAAGGCCTGTTAGCTATGGCCCCGTACCCCGACGCGCTCTCGCATTCGGCGGCCGAGGTCAGCGCGACCAGCCAAATCGACACCGCTGCTGAGCTCGTGATCGGCACGCGCGCGACGGAGGGCGCCTTTAACCGGCTCGCTCCGCGACACGAGGTAATTCATCTGGCGACGTTGGGTGTCCTCAACACGAGGAACCCGCTCTTCTCATACATCCAGCTCAACCGAGACGAGCTGACCGACGGCCGGCTGGAGGCGCACGAGGTATTCGGCCTGCGATTGAACGCCGACCTCGTCGTGCTGAGCGCCTGCCAGACGGGTCTCGGCAGCGGCCTGCGCCACGACGTCCCGCCGGGCGATGACTGGGTGGGGCTGGTCCGCGCCTTCCTGTACGCGGGGACCCGCTCGGTCGTGGCCACACTCTGGCAGGTCGACGACCGGGCAACGGCATCGCTGATGGAAAGATTCTACGCCGGACTCGCGAGTGGTCGCTCGAAGGCCCGTTCGCTGGCGGACGCCCAACGCGCGATGCTCAGCGAGCCCACGCACGCGAATCCGTTCTACTGGGCCGCCTTCCAGTTGACCGGGCAAGTGAATTAGGCGAGCGCTGAAGTCGTTGTAACGACGAGCCGGCGCCAGTTAGCGAGGAGGATCTCATGACTTCAGTGAAGACTCGGACGACACGTCTGCGCAGATTCGAGTACGTGCCGCTCATTTGCGCTCTGACGCTCGCTGTCGCACTCGCGGCCTGCAGCGATAGCCCGGCGCCGACGGGACCGGACACGACGGAATTGCTCCCCGGCCTCACCGTATCAGACGTGCAGGCGGGACCCGCGGGCGGCGGCCTTGCCGCGGGGTCCCCCGGTGTGGTCTACATCTCGGCCAGCCCCGGCACCTTCTCGGACGCCGTATCGATCACCGTCACCAACCTGGACAACGGCTTGAGCGAGACGATCGACGCTTACGAGAATGGCTTCGACCCCATCACCCTCGAGGCCGAGCCCGGCGATGAGATCGAGATCGTCGTCCACCACCCTGACGGCAGCACCACGACCTACAAGACCGTCGTGCCGGTCCGCAAGAGGCCGCGCGTCGTGCGCACCGTGCCCGCCAGGAGCGCCACCGACGTCGTACTGTCGGTCAGCGTCGAAGTCATCTTCTCCGAGCCAGTGAATGCGAGCACGATCACGGCGGGAACCTTCCAGCTTCAACTCGACGACCTGCCGGTGGACGGCACCATTGATTTGGACGAAGAAGGTTTGATCGCCACTTTCAAGCCGATGGACCTATTGCGCGAGGGGAGCGTCTACGAACTGCTGGTAACCACCGGCGTGGCCGACCTGGCGGGTGACCCGCTCGAAGAACAGTTCGAGACTACGTTCAGAACTGGGAACTCTATCGCGATCCATCTGTGCGCGAAGCAGTCGGTCGTCGAAGAGATCAACGGGATAGACGAACCGTGGCCCGAGGATGACCCAAGCTGGAGGGGGCCGACCGTCGACAGCACGGACCCGGATTGCGGGGTATGGTCCAGCGAGTACTCGCCGCACGGGACTTTCCGGTACAAGACCGAGAGTGGGCGGTTCGAATGGGAGTTCGAGGGCGAAGGTTTCGTACCTACGATTCTCTATGAGGTCGATGATAATTGGACGGTCTTCGTACGCCACCGCTACCGGGTCATACTTTACCGCGACCCGTGGCCCGGATTGAACCTGGTCTGCCTGGGTCAGGGGCGGCCGCGGGTGTCGCCAGAGGGGGTCCTGAGTCTGAGTGGTTCCAACGAGCTC
>JBDHHL010000417.1:0-4379 GCA_039589375.1 Gemmatimonadota bacterium
CGCTCTCCTGCTACTGGCAGGCGCTTCGCCGGCTCGAACACAGACTCAGGAATGGCCCAGCAAGGTCGTGATCACAAACGATGACGGGATCGACGACGACGGGCTGCTTGCCCTGGCCAGGGCGTTCGCTCCCCACGCCCAAACGTTCGTGGTCGCGCCGATGGAGAATCGCAGCGGCAGTACGAACTACGTCTCGGCTATCGCGACCCGCAGCCTGGAGGTAGAACGCCGCGATCTCGGCCACGGCATCACGGCCTACGCTGTGGACGGCTTTCCCGCCGACGCCGTGATCTTCGCGCTGGCCGGACTGCTTGCCGACGAAGCGCCCGACCTCGTCCTCTCCGGGATCAACAACGGAGCCAATCTGAGCGACGACGCTTACTTGTCGGGCACCGTCGGTGCCGCACGAATGGCCGCTTTCGCCGGCATACCCGCGATCGCCGTTTCCGGCCACAACAACGAGCCCGAAACCCTCGCTGCCATCGCCGACTGGGTCGTTGAGCTGTCCCGCTCGCGCCTGGTCCGCGAGCTAGAGCCCCGCCAGTACCTGACCGTCAGCGTGCCGCGGGTGCCGGCATCCGAGATCGCCGGCGTGGAGATCGTGCGCCGCGGGAAGTGGCCGTACACAGTCGAATTCGAGCGGGGCCCTGAGGCTGGACGTGAACCAGCTCGCGAGACGTGGCAGCTGCAGTTCTTGTCGAAGCCGGGGGCAGCGCCACCGGGAACGGACCTACACGCCTACGGGGAGAACCGGATCGCCATAGTGCCGATGCGGGTCGACGAGCTGGACTACGATCTGCTGGAGCATCTGCTAGCTTCCGGAGCAGACGTTCCAGACTGGCGGGCCGGCGGCCGGCCGCGCTAGTACGGCAAGCCTGCCCACCGCTCCGCAGCTGGGGACGAAACCGAGAGCGCCCCAGTCTCGTAAGAGGAGGAAGCAGGAGGGAGATATTATGCTGAGGCTACTGAAACCGATATTGCGCGTAATCGTTAAGGTCCTAGAGTGGCTGGAGCGGACAATTTAGGGGCACACGCTCCAGTGACCCGACCACGCACGCCAGATTGACGACCCGCTTCAGGCCCGCCCCTAAGTCAGCCTGAACCGTTCGAACTTCATCACCATAGTCTGCAGGCCTTCGGCTAGGGCCGGGTGCACCATCTGCGCATCCACCATGGCCCTCACCGAGGCGTCCGCCTGCATCAACATCACGAAAATGTGAAGTAGCTCGCCGGCCTCGTAGCCGACGATAGCGGCGCCCAGCACACGTTCCGTCCCCGGATCGATCAACACCTTCATGATGCCGGCCGGCTCATCCATTTCTATGGCCCGGGCGATGTGCCCGAACGGCATCGTGGCAACCTCGTACTCTATACCCTCCGCTTTCGCCTGTACCTCGGTCAATCCCACGCGGGCTACCTGAGGGTCTGTGAACACGATGGCGGGAGTGATCCGTCCTTCGCGCCCGCCCTCACGGCGACCCATGAGGATGTCGAACAGGATGCGGTGATCGTCCCAGGACGTGTGTGTGAACTGAGGACCCCCGTTGCAGTCGCCGACCGCGTAGACGCCGTCTGCGCTCGTCCGGTACGCGTCGTCGACCTCGATGAACCCTCGCCGGTCGAGCTCGATGCCCGCAAGCTCGCATCCCAAGTCGTCCGTGTTCGGCGCACGCCCGACGGCCACCAGCAGGTGCGACCCTCGCGTCTCCTGGCCACCACTGCAACGTACCACGATCTCGCCGCTCGCCCGTGAGACCTCAACCACCTCGGCCCCGAGAATCAACTCCATACCCTCGGAGCGAAACGCTTCTTCAATCGCTTCCGATATCTCGCGATCCTCGCGCGGTAGAAGGTGCTCGGCCCGCTGCATGATCGTGACCTTCGCGCCAAACCGCTGGAACATCTGGCCGAACTCGCAGGCGATGTACCCGCCCCCCACCACGACCAGGTGCGAGGGCAGCTCACGCACATCCATAATGCCCGAACTGTCGAGCCAACCCACATCGTCGAGTCCCTTCACGTCCGGCACACGCGGGCGCGCACCGACGTTCACGGCCACGGTCTCAGCATCATGCCGCTCGCCATTCACCTCGATCTCCCGCTCGCCGACAAAGCGGGCTTTACCCCGAACCAGGTTCAGCCTGTCGCCGGCGCGCTCGAGTCGGCGGCCCACGCCTGTCCTCCACTGCTGAACGATGGCGTCCTTTCGATCTACTACCGCAGCGAGGTCCACAGCCACATCGCCAGCCAGCACCCCAAGACGCTTGGCCCCGCGCGCGACGTGCGCGACCCGCGCGCTTGCCACCATCGTCTTGGTCGGGGTGCAGCCGACGTTCACGCACGTGCCACCCAGGTGGCCCGCCTCGACTAGGGTCACTCTCTTGCCGGCCTCGGCGAGCCGTGCGGCGAGCGGCACACCCGCCTGACCGCTGCCAATGACGATGACGTCGACGTTCATGCTCTTCCCCACCGATCTCATGTCTGATGCTCGACAGCCGGCGACATCCAATCGCTGTGGCGACGCACGGTCCTCGCCACCCCTACGCGAGCCGGACGATCTCGCTGGTCGCGAAGATATGTTCCACTTTCACGTCCACCCCGGCGAGGAACCGCACTCGGGCCAGATGAGCCAGATTCCGCCCCGCGCTCTCCATCATCTGGATAAGCTCATTCGATACCGTTCGATCATCAGCCGGTCCACCTCGACCATCTGGGAGGTGGAAAGCTCCGGCACATCCGAGATAGGTACGGGGATCGCCACGGGCATCGCTCCGAGTACGGGGACCGCTCCGAATATCATCGCCCGACTGCCGCGTCCCGCACAGAAAGCGGCGATTGGGCCTGCCGACAGGCGTTGCGGCGGAAACGCGTAGCCGACAGCAGTCGACACGATAGTCTGCCCAGCAGTGCCACAACAGGTTGACGCCTCGAGGCCCGGTCTTTACATGTCACCGCTGTGAGCGAAGCCAATTCAACGTTCGTTCAGTTTCAAGGCGTCGGCCTGCGCTTGACCGATGGCCGCCCAATCGTCTCCGACCTGACCTTTGACGTTCTCAGCTCGGAGACCCTGGTACTGTTGGGGCGTAGCGGATCCGGGAAGACGACAACGCTCAAGCTGATCAACCGTCTGTTGCTGCCCACCGACGGCGAGGTCATTGTCGAGGGCAGATCGACACATGTATGGGACCCGGCCGTTCTGCGCCGGCGGATCGGTTACGTCATTCAAGAGGTCGGCCTGTTCCCGCACTTCACCGTGGAGCGAAACGTGGCGCTCGTGCCCGAGCTCGAGCGCTGGGACGAGAAGCGACGCCGACAACGGGCCCACGAGCTCTTGGACCTGGTCGGCCTCGACCCCACGATCTTTGCTGATCGCCATCCATCACAGTTGTCCGGTGGTCAGAAGCAGCGTGTCGGAATCGCGAGAGCCCTGGCTGCTGACCCACCATTGCTCCTGTTGGACGAGCCCTTTGGCGCGCTCGACCCCTTGACCCGTCTCGAGCTTCAACGCGAATTGCGAGATCTGCAATCGCGGTTGAATAAGACGATGGTTTTCGTAACTCACGATGTCAGGGAAGGGCTATTTTTGGCTTCGCGCGTAGCGCTGTTCCACCGAGGACGGATGGACTTCATCGGCTCGCCCGCTGAGTTCGTTCGGTCCGAAAATCCGGAGGCGCGTGAATTCGTGCGCGCGATCCGGGAAGATGAAGGTCGCCGGCTGGAGAGCACCGAGTAGCGACTTCGACCTTGATGCTCATCGCCAGCCTCAGAACCTGGCATCGATCCCATCTGTTGGCCGCTTGCCGGTGAGTACTAGGGAGACGCCTGATGAGCTTTGTAGATTTCCTTGTATCCAACCGGGCAGAGTTCATCTCGCTCTCGCTCGAGCATCTTCTGCTCGTCGGCGTGTCCAGCGGCATCGCCATTCTCATCGGCGTTCCGCTGGGCATCCTGCTGACGCGGCGGCCACGCCTGGGACCGCCCGTGCTCGGACTCGCCAATATCTTTCAGACCATCCCGAGCCTGGCCCTGTTCGGCCTGTTGATCCCCATCCCCTTCATCGGCGGCATTGGGGCCGGTACCGCCATCGTCGCGCTGGTGCTCTACGCACTCCTGCCGATCATTCGCAACACGCACGCCGGCATCCAAGGAGTCGACCCGGCCGTGCGTGAGGCCGGCCGCGGCATGGGCATGACCGATCGGCAGCTACTCTTCATGGTCGAAGTCCCTCTCGCCTTCGGCGTCATCCTGGCGGGGATACGCGTGGCGATCGTGATCGGCGTCGGCGTGGCCACGATAGCCGCGGCCATCGGAGCTGGCGGCTTGGGCGAGTTCATCTTCCGCGGGGTCGCCATGGTGGACGACACGCTCATCCTGGCGGG
>JBDHHL010000418.1:0-4374 GCA_039589375.1 Gemmatimonadota bacterium
CCTCCGGCGATCGCCCGAGGTAGTAGCGGAGTGTGTGTCATCAGCGGTCGGGCGAAAGGCGGGCCAGCGCTCGCCGCGCATCCTCGACCCACGGTTGCAGTTCGGGGTCGGCGTCCGCCCAGGCCTCGATGAAGAATGCGTACTCCTTGGCTGCCTTCGCGTACTCGCCAGTCGTCTCATACGCCCGGGCCAAGTGGTAGTTCATGTGGGAGTCGGTCCGCCCCAGTCCCATCATCCAGTAGGGACGGAGGTAGGGCACGGCCTCCTCCCAACGCTCCAGGTCCATGAGAACGTGACCCAGGACTTGGCGCACGTTTCTGGTGGCGGAATAACGCCTGACCTCGTCGAGTCTCTCGACAGCAGCCTCGGGCTCACCCTTTAGCCACAACCCATAGGCCTCCATCGCCAGGGCGTTGGCTTTGTCTAACATGGCAAAGGCGTCTCCCGCATCGACTCTCCGGCGCCAGAGGTCCCACGCGAGCTCCACCGCTCGGGCATGGTCGGCCCAGCGCCCCTGAGCCGCAGCGAGAAACGCCGAACAGTACACGAGCGCCGGCGGGCTCGTGCTGTCGATCTGGCTGAGCACGGAAGCCGCTTCTTCGAGCCGGGCCGGCGGCACCGGAAACCCATTCACAAGGGCATCCACGGGCAGGCAGCCGCGGTCGTCGGCGGTGGCCTGCGGACGATCGAGATACTCGAGGGCTCTGCTGAGGTAGCCTCGGCCCATGGCACCGCCTCTGAACAGCGGGCGTGTAGCGTTTGGCGGATACTCACGCCTTTCTCTTGCCAGCCACACCGCTTCGAATTGGGGCCAGAAGCGCGGATGGATGAGCGGGGGGCTCATTGCCATGCCAAAGAGTGTTGGCAGATCCAGAGTGTCGAGGCTGGCAAGCGCCCCCTCGCGGTGCTCTCGATCGCCGAACGCGAGGTTGAACGCGATCTCCATCTGGCGGTCGGCTTTGCTAAGCCGCCTGTAGTCCGCGATCAGGCGCGCCGCCTTCGCGCTGTCCGGTTCGATCAAGAAGGCTAGGTCAATAAGGTGAATACGATACGGGGCGAACTGGGGATCGAGTTCCACCGCTCGTGCAAAGCATCGATGGGCGTCCTCCACAGTCACCGGGATGATCCATTCGTCCCCGTGGAAGTACAGCTCGCCCAAGCCGTACCAGGCCATGGCGTAGTCAGGGTACGTCCGAACGAGTCGCAAATAAATCTCCTCCGCCTCCCGGAGGGAAACGTGCAGCCGCGCATGCGTTGCCTGCACGAGAGCCGCCTCGCGAGCTGGCAGACGGTCAACCCAGCGCATGGCCTGCCCCAAAGCTGTGTGTGTTCGGTCGCTAGGCCCTTCGTACCAGCCGTTAGCTTCGTACAGGCCGTAGAAGGCGAGGGCGAAGGTCGAATCGGCGGCCACAGCTCGTTCGTAGGCCGCGATGGCCGCCTCGATCTCGCCGCGGCGGTGCAGTGCCTCTGCCTCCAACCATGCTTTGAGCGCGGGGACCGAGGCCGTCGTCACGCTCGCCAGATCGATCTGCGGAGGCGCGCTGTCTTCCTGCTCCAGCAAGACGACCAGCGACTGAACGGCCAGACGGTCCACCAGCGCCAGGACGCTGTCGGGTGTGCCCTCGACCTGGACGCTCCCCATCGCCGCCGCACCGTCAATATCGTAGAGGTCTGCGGATAGCCGCACGACTGGACCGATGGCCACCGCCGAGCCGAGGAGCGCGTAGCGGGCCCCGGTGATCCGCGCGACCTCCAGGGCCGCCGCCCGGTCCGCCTCACCCCTCTCCGGCACCTTTTCGCGCCAGCGGGCCATTAGCGTACGGCTGTCGATGGCCCGCAGCCCACCCACGCCGTTCATATCGATGGAGAGTAGGTTGACCATTCCCTCGCGCCACAGCTCCAGGTCCTCGCCATGGACATCGAAGGGCAGCACAGCGATCCCCGGTCCAACATCGCCGAAGGCCTCCTCGACGCCAACGCCGGTCGGACTGAGAAGCAGCCAGCCTGCAGCAACGAAGCCCCATAACGCAAAAGCGACTACGAAGCTGGCCGCCGCATTTCGCCAAGTCAGAATGCGATGCCGTGCGGCGACGGACTCCGGTTCGACAGCGACGTCTTCGGATTCCCCTCCTCGGTCGACCGCGCCTACACCCGCGACCGGCATCAACGCCAGCGCCAGCACCACGATCAGCCCGGCCAGGAGGAGCAGGAAGGCGACAGTGAAGAGCCAGGGCGGAAGTCCGTACTGCTGGCTGAATACGCTCACCGCCTCGAGCACAGCCCACCCGACACCCAGGTAGACGAGCAGTACCTGCCATAACGAGCGGCGGTGGATCTCGCTGATCAGCTGCTTGAGTTTGCTCATGGGCTAGCGATCGGGTGAGAGGGCTTCGATTGCCCGGCGTGCGGCCTCGACCCGTGGCTGGAGCTCGGGGTCGGCGTCCTTCCAAAGATCGATCAGCTTGGCGTAATAGCGGATGGCGTTGGTCGTGTCACCGCGCTGCTCGTGCAGGTCGCCGAGTCGCTCGTATGTGAACGCCAGCCACTCGGAATCCTGCCGGATTCTGTAGAGCCACGGGGTACTGACGTACCGCTCGTAGACCGCAATCGCCGAATCCGCTTGACCGGCCAGCTCGTAGGCACGACCCAACGGATTCAGCGCACAGATCGTACAGAAGTCTACCGCTTGGTCATAGGCCCGGAACTTGGCCAGCGCGTCCTGTACGCGACCCTCCGTCAGCGCGACCTCACCCAGCGTCAGATTCCGTGCACCATCGCGAAATGCGGCTTCCAGATGCCCGTATTCTGAGGCATGGCGGAGTGACGGCTCGACCGCCGCTTCGAATTCGGCCAGGAGTCTTCTGGCCCGCTCGAGCCGCCCGGTCTGCACGTAGAACCGGGCGAGGTTCATGTAAGGTCGCTCCAGGACCTCAATATTGCTGAGAGGGTGATGCTCGAGTACCGAATCGACGACCTCTACTGCTCGATCCGCGCCACTGACTTGCAGGTAAGCGCGGCCGAGCCACATGGCTCGGTCCAGCACCGCCCGGCTCCGTCCCCCCCGCTCATTACCCAGCATCGCGTTCCGAATGTGCCGCTCGGCTTCGCCAAACCTCCCTTGGACCAGCGCGAGCATGGCCCTTTGGTCCTCGACGTCGCGTTGGACTCTGCGATCGGCAGGCGCAGACGCCAGGTAATCCCGCAAACGTGCGTCGGAGGCCGCATAGTCACCGCGCGCGCTCGCGATGTGAATCCTCAACTGCGCGAGGTAAGAGCTCTCGGGCAGCTTGTTCTCGAACTGCCGCAAGCTCTCCGCCAAATGGTCGAACTTTCCCTGGTTGAACTGAGCCTGCACGAGGTTGCCCCAGGGCCAGGTGAACAACGAGTCCCGTTCGATCACCCGACGAAAGACCTCCTCGGCGCGAGCGAAGTCACGCCGAGTGAGGTATAGGAAACCAAGATCGTTCGACGTCCCGGCCGAGAGGAAGGCGTTGATCGCTTTGTCGTAATCGCCGGTGACGAACCAGTGGTAGTAAGCTTCATTGTCCAGGCGTTCCCTGGAGGGCAATCGGTGGCGGAGCTCATAAACTCTCGTCAGATCCGCGATCATCTGCGCCCGCTCGGCTCCCAATTGGTAGCGGGCAAAAGCGCGCTCTCTATAGCCGGCGGCGAAGAACGTATCGATCTCGATGGCCCGTTCCGCGAGATAGAGCGCGCGCCGGTAATTCCCCCTGACCTCCTCTACCTCCGCCTCTGTGAAAAGGCGCAGCGCTTCCAGCGAAGCCGTACGTACTCGGCTCAGGGGTGGACTGCTTCGGACCGTCGTTAGCGACTCACCGATTCGCTCTCGCATCCACTTCGACAACCGAGTGATCGCCGGGACGAGCGCATCTTCATCCTCAGCCGTCTCCACGTGCGCAGCGAGGTCCTCACCCGTCTCCGCCGCCACGAGTCGTACCGAGAGCACATACCCCTGACCTAGGGATCCGACTTGCCCGGCGACGACCGCTTTTAGGCCTTCGCGAATCGCTACCTCGCGTGCCAGATCGTATGTCAGCGGTTGGTCGGGATCCCGCGCCATCCGCTTGAGCACGGCTCCCAGGTAATCGCGCTCCGCTAACCTGACCGCCTGCGACTGCGACAGAACGGTGCGGAACGCCTCGGTCACGACGCGCCCTGTGAGCGAGTCGGGTGTGAGATTCTCGAAGTCGGCCAGCACGATTCGGTCTTGCTCTTCCAGCAGCCCTTTGGCCATCAGGGTACCCACGGGGCCGATCCCCAGCAGGCGCATACCCATGTAGCCCGTGACCCCCAGGCCGAGGAGCGCGAACAGGACCACCGCACTCATGAAGGCGTTTGGCCACGTGAGCATAC
>JBDHHL010000419.1:0-4373 GCA_039589375.1 Gemmatimonadota bacterium
CCCCACAGTGTCAGCATGCTCTTGGGATACAGCCCGATCATGCCGTAGCCAATCAGTGACAAGAGGTAACCGCTGATCCAGAGGACTACGGCCACCATTGCGGCCGTTTTGGGGCCGGGGCCAAAGCGAGGCCTCACTGCTGCGTAGAAGAACACCAACGTCAGGCCCACGATCATGCTGAGCGCGACGGAAAGCAGCATAACTCCCGCCGACAATTCCATGGTCATGTTATGGGCCGCGAGAGCCGCTTCCATGTCTCCCATGTAGAAGAAGCTTCCGGCTAACTCGAAAACCCATATCACGACCCCCGCGGCGATACCTCCCAACAGCCAGCGTATGACGTTGATGCCACCCATGGTGCTCCTCCTGGCCCAGACCGTCCGTGTAGGTGTGGTGAGGCGGAAAAGTGTCGCGAGGTGCCGCCGTCTGCAAGTAAGGTCCGTCTGACGACGCACACTGCCGACGACGAGTTCCCGGCCGTGTGGCTGAAGTCGGGGCTGTCCGATCCCCCTCAGGGAGTGACCAGGAAACCCAGCGCCACGGCGTTCTTCCGGATCCGCTCATCAAGCGAAACCACGGTGAGCGCCCCAAACGCTTCGTGAAAGATCGCCGCCGTCGCGAGGTGCAGCGCGTCCGGCGTGCGGACCGGCTCGTGTGGGAATCGTGCGCAGGCACGATCGAGCACCCGCCCCGTCAGCTCCAGCGTCGACCAGGACGCCGAAACCCGATCGAATAGCTGGAGCGCCGCCAGCTCGTCGCCAGGAGCGAGACGCTCGGTATTCACGCCTCGAGCCAGGGCTCTAGCGCACTCCACACGGGTCAGTGTCGAGGAGACGACTCGCTCGGCAGCGGCGAGCGTCTGCCGGATCGCCGCTTCTTCCGGCTCGCCCAACAGCCAGGTGAGCACCGCGCTGCTCTCCGCGTAGGCGATCAACTCTCTTCGCGCTCCTCGCCGAGCAGCGTCCGTGCCGTACCGGACCGCGCCCGCAGCGGCGACTTCTGGTAGACGTGCTTGTCGTGGGGCTCCCCGATGCGCAGCGCACCGGTATCGGCCAGACGGCGCAGGGCCCGGTCCGCCTCGGATTCCGCTGTGGTTGCGGGCCCGGGGACCCTCAGTTCCGCGACAACGTGGCCGCGATCGGTCACCAGGATGACCTCGCCGGCCTGTACCTCACGCAGGTACCGGCTCAGGTGGGCCTTGAGCTCTCTCACACCGACGGCTTTCATGGGAGAAATGTAGTCTCACGAGACTACATTGACAAACTCGGAAGACGCCAGCCACTGCCTGGGACGACGACGTGACCCCGATGACGGGGATGACAGGTTACTCGGAAGCGCTACCTCGCCTCACTCCTCGCCCAACACCTCCGCCGGCAGCTTCACGAGCTCGTGCACCTGCAGACACTGGATGTCCAACTCGTCGCGATAGACGCCGATGACATAGTCGTCTCCAATCGCCAGCACCTCGATGGGCGGCAGCGCGACCACGCCGAGCCACGCGCCGGTGGGGTCGAACACGAAGTAGTCCATCGATTCCGGCTCGCCGTCGGTAGCCCGGCCCGACTCCACCCACAGATTGCCGGCGCGATCGAGTGCGATCCAGGAGTAGTGCGGACGCACCGTGGGGTTCGGCACCTGGTTCAACACCTTGAGCGCTACGTCCCGACTCAACTTCTGAGTGTACTGGGCGACGGTCGTGTCACGCCAGATGGCAATCTCCCGCTCTGTTACCGGCGCGGGCTCAGAGTTCCAGCGAACGATCGTGCGCGAGGCGTCGGGGCCGAAACAGACGATCTCCGGCCCCTCCTGTTCGCCGATGCAAGTTCTAGCTTTCGCCGTACCCACCGCGGTCACGGTTCGCTTCGCTAATGGCGGAACCACGGACGCCTGGCCCCACGGGGCATCTACGCTCACCTGTTCGATGCCCGCGAAGAACATCAGCGTGTCGACACGCGAGAGGTCGGCCGACACCTTCAACGCACCGCTGCGGGGACGTGTGGTACCCGCCGGGGCGCCCTTGAGAAGGGTCTTTTCAACCAGGCGAACCACCAGTTGGCCGTCCGGCAGCAGTTCGGCGCTCCCCGGATAGAGCGGCGGATCGATCGCCTTGGCGATCCAGCCGCGGTCCACCGACTGGGCGCCTACGAACGCGCCGGCGGAGTCGAAGCGACTGACGCGATAGAGCGCGTTGTCCCACACAAGCACGGAATCGGCGGCCGTCACCAACAACTGCGTTGGATTCTGGAACTCGCCCGGTCCAGAACCCGCACGGCCCAGCGTTCGGAGGTACGTGCCGTCGCGGTCGTAGAGTCGCACCTCCCGCAGGTCAACGACCACGATGTCCCCGTCGGACTGGCGAGCGGCGGCTTCGATGTTCACCAGCTGGTATTCCTCCGCCCCTTGCAGCACGCCGATCGTGAGCACGGGCTCGGGCGACACCAGCCACACCTCGTCTTCCGCCCATGTCGGCTCGTGGCTCTGAACGATCGTCACCCCGGCACTATCCCACACCTCGACCGAGGTGGAGGACCCACCGGCCGAACTACACGCGGTTATCGCCGCCACTGCGAGAAGAGCAGCCGAAAGGTTACGCACGGTTCTCATCCACTGTGACTAGCGCGGTTGATTTCACCTCCCAGTCCGCCAATTGGACGGGCGGCCCGGTCACGGAGTTGCTTATCATAACACGCGACGCGAGAAACCGCAGAAAGGTGGCCTAATCCTGAGGGGGAGCCCGGGTCCCGCACTTTGTCACTTATCAGCGGCCTCTACCGCCGCGCGAACTCGGCCCCAGACGGTAGATGAACTTCAGCATAAGGTAGCGGCCGAGCGACTGAATCCGCTCCTCCTGGATGTAGCTCGACGAATTGGTGATGTTCACGCCCTGATTCTCGTTGAGCAGGTCGACCCCTACCAGCTGAATCTCCGCTCGCTCACCCATGAACAGGCGCGAGACAGAGGCCTCCAGCAGGGCGACGTTCGGACCCGCGAACACGTCCTGGTCGTATACCCGATAGTTCAGCGACATGTTCAACGTCCAGGCATCCCCGAGGTAGTAGGTTCCATTCGCGTAGAGAGCCCCGGTGATGTACTTCTGGTTTAGTTCCTTATTGAGCGAGTACGTCACGTTATTGAACGTGAGTCCTCCACCTGCCCGGACATCGAAAATGTCCTTGGCTCGGTTCTCCAGACCAGCGTTAAAGGTGTTGCTCAACACCCGGTTCACGTTCTCGGCCGAGTCCACGAACTCCGTCGCCGTCGAGTAGGCGAGACGGTAGTTGAGGTTGAGCCTGGCGCCAATCGCGCGGATCGGCATGCCGTAGTTCACGCCGCCGGCCGTCGACCACCCGTGGTCGGAATTGACCGAGGTGATCACCTGCTGGGCCTGCTGGATCACGAATCGCGACCCGACGATCTTGTTGCTCGTATACGTGACTGCGAAGTGCGTGAACAAGTTCGCGAAGCTGAACTGGTCAAAGAACCGGTACTCTCCATACAACCTGTGGTTGTACTCAGGCGCCAAGTCTGGATTGCCCACGTATAGGTTGAGCGGGTCCGAATTGTCGACGAAGGGTTGGAGCTCGCTCACCGTCGGCTCTCTCGTCGACGTCGAGTACCGGATATCCATGCTCCGTCCCGGCTTGAACTGAATCCGCAAGTTCGCCCATGGCAGGAAGTGCGTATACCTATTGGCGATCGGCACCTCTTGCACCACGTTGACGTCCAGATCCGAACCCTGGACCTGAAGTCCGAATACGAATCGCGTGCTCTTGGTGTTGCGGTTGAATCGCAGACCGCCGCGCAGGTAGGTATACGTTCTGTTGAAACTCGAGCTCAACAGTTCGTTGAAGATCGGGGTGCCGCTCTCGAGATCGTAGACCGACTTCGCCTCGTCCCCGTCGATGACGCTGCGCTCACCGAACAGCTCCAGCACGTGACCGCGGCCGAGTGGCTCGGTAAGCGAGAGCCGCAACGTATGGCCTAGCGTACGGCCGCTGCGCGACTGCTCCTGCAGAACCTCTTGGCGCGTGACATCGCCGCGCGGGTCGTAGGTTTCTACGGTCGATGAGAGGTCACCCGACAGATCGGGTTCGTTCAGGTTTCCCCGGGCCTCGGCGACTATGCTGCGACCGCTTTCGCTGAGCCGCTTGCGCCACGTGAGCTGGACGAATCCGCCCAGGTCATCTCCATCGACGTCATAGTCGGTGACCGCCGAATTCACCGTTTGTCCCGACGCGGTCTGCGTTTCCTGAAATTCCGCGTTGCCGAGGGTGGAGGCGCCCTTGGTCAGATTCGCGCGCAGCCTCAGGTCATGCCCCTCGGTAAATGTGTGCTGCGCGTTCAGATTCAGCCGGAAGGTGAGATTGTCGCTC
>JBDHHL010000420.1:0-4357 GCA_039589375.1 Gemmatimonadota bacterium
CTGTCTCAGCAGGACGTCTTGACGGTACTACGTTCTACCAGTCCAGCCGCAGATTGGCTCGTCGAACTGGTGTCGCGGATGGCCGGCCGTCCTCCTTTCGAAGAAGCTGCCGCTACCGCCGATACTGCTGCGGCTGACGTTGAAACCAGCGATGCCGCTGCCGCATCGGGAGACAATCTGTTCCGAGGCATCCTCGGGTACGAGAATGGCGAGGCCGCCACCGCCGATTCTGCTGCGGCCGGAGATGGAAATGCCGAGGCCGCCACAGCCGATTCTGCTGCGGCCGGAGATGGAGATGCCGAGGCCGCCACCGCCGAATCTGTTGGGGGCGGCGACGGACACGCCGAGGCTGCCGGAGCCGACGGTGCTGGCGAGGAGGCCGTCGCTGCCGAAGCTGGGGCTACTGAGACACGAGCAGTCCCCGCGCCACCGGACCTCGCTGATGTGCTAGAGTGTTTTGGCAACTGCGTGGTGAGATCGCTGGAGATGCTGCTGGGCCGAGGCCTTCAATAGCGCCTTTCCCGCGCAGGGTTCCCCCTCCCCGAGATCTCCATCGCCATCACCATCCTCGTCCCCATCGAACCCCCAGCGACGTTGGCCCCGACCCGTTGCCAACATATCCTGCACCTAGCGGCGCGGGTCGAGATGAATCCCGACCTCGGAGATGAGCGGCGTCTCCCTCGAGTCAATGATCACGAGCCGCACGTGACGCGCACTCGTTATCTCGACTCGATCGAGCTTCTTGTAGCCAATAGTCGTGCCGGCAAACAAGACCTGCCAGTGTCCATTCACATTCGCCTCTATGCGGTACGCCGATACTCTCTGGCCTAGCTGGATGGGCTCCTGAATCCGCACCACGTTGAACGCTGTCTCGATGCCAAGATCGAACTCGAGGAACGCTCGGCGGACCGAGTCGTCAGCCGCCCAGTAGGTGCTCGGGTCGCCGTCTACCGTCGCGGCGGCCGCGAACTCGAGTGACTCGCCCCTCACGTTCGAGGCGAGGACGCGTTTGCCAGCCGCCGCATCTGCCCGGAAGATGGCGTCCAGCGCATCGCGGAACTCGTACAGCCGCGCTACATCGGCCGCATCCAGACGTCCCTCCCGGTTCGGCGGTACGTTCAGCAGCAGCACACAGTTACGGCCTACGGACTTGAAGTAGATCTCGAGCAAGTCCTCCAACTCTTTGGGCCGCTGATCCTCGTGCCAGAACCAGCCCTGACGTATGGACACATCGCACTCGCCCGGCACCCAATCCGTACCGCTGGGATCTCCTCGGTTCAGGTACTCGGTGTCCGCATTCCCAACGCTGACCCTGGAACGATCTAGCATAGACCAGTTGGTCGAACCGGCAAAGCCGTTTTCGTTCCCAATCCAGCGGACGTCGGGCCCCTCGTCCGAGAAGATCACGGCTGCCGGCTGTAGCTGCCGGACCAGGGCCCAATAGGCATCGAAGTCGTACTCCATGTCCTTGGCTTCGGGCCCCTTCGCTCCGTCGAACCACACCTCCGCCACGGGCCCGTAGTCCGTGAGCAGTTCAGCCAACTGGCCCAAGTAGAACTGGTTGTACGCGACCTCGTCGCCGTAAGCCGGTTCGTGCCGGTCCCACGGGGAGAGGTACAGACCCAGGCGTAGGCCCTGGCTTTTGGCACGGTCTGCTAGATCCCGGACGACATCACCACCGCCGCCTCGCCAGTCGCTCCCGCGCACCGAATGTTCGGTGTAGCGGCTGGGCCATAGCGCGAACCCATCGTGGTGCTTCGCTGTGAGGATCAGGGTCCGGAAACCGGTCTGTCGAGCGACATTCGCCCACTGCCCGACATCGAGCGCACGCGGGTAGAACAAGTCGGGGTCTTCCCGGCCCGTCCCCCACTCGCGATCTGTGTACGTGTTCACGCCGAAGTGAAGGAACAGAGCCATTTCGGCCCGCTGCCACTCCAGCTGTCGCGCGGTCGGTATCGGCAGGATCGGACGCGGAGGACGTACGTGTCCAACCTGCGCCGGCTGCTGAGCCGATACTTCCTCAACGGTGACAATGCAGGTCGCCAAACTAACAGCGAAAGAGGCTGCAGCGCGGAATGCCACAGCCCCTCTTCTCGCTCTCGGTCGGGTCTTCCGCGCGCCCATAAGGGATACTCGATTACCCGGCCAGCTCCCGGGGTGACAGTACTTCCTGCACCTTTCGCAGAAGGGTGTCTGGACCGAAGGGCTTCTGGATTAGCGACGCGTCCGCCTCCCATACGCCCTGGCGCAGCGCCGCATGGTCGGTGTACCCCGACATGTAGAGCACCTGCATGTCGGGCCGGTCCCCCGCTAGACGATCCGCCAGTTCCGGACCGTTCACCTCCGGCATCACGACATCGGTAAGAAGTAGATCGATCCCGCCCTCGTGTTGTCCGCTGATCTCGATCGCCTCGCGGGCGCCGTCCGCTTCCAGCACTGTGTACCCATCGCCCTCGAGGATTCTGCGTGCCAGGGCCCGAACCAGCTTCTCGTCTTCCACCAGCAAGACGACTTCAGAGGCTGGTACGCGTGGCGCCGCAGCCGTCGCGGGCTTCAAGCGCTCGGCGGCCTTCTCGACCCGCGGCAGGTAGATCTCGAACGTCGTACCCTGACCCGGCTCGCTGTAGGCCCAGATATAGCCGCCGCTCTGCTTGACGATCCCGTAGACCGTGCTGAGGCCGAGCCCTGTCCCCTGCCCTCGCTGCTTCGTCGTAAAGAAAGGCTCAAATATCCTCGAGTGCGTATCCGCATCCATTCCGACCCCATTATCCGACACGACCAACATCACGTACCGGCCGGGCACGATAGGATAGTGAGTTTTCGCAAAAGCCTCGTCCAGCTCGACATTACCCGACTGGATTGACAGCTTGCCGCCCGATGGCATGGCGTCTCGGGCGTTGACCGCCAGGTTCATGATGATCTGCTCGATTTGTCCCGGGTCTGCCTCCACTGACCAGAGCGATGGGGCCAGCATCGTGACCAGTTCGATGTCCTCGCCGATAAGCCGACGAAGCATTTTTTCCACATTGACGACGACATCGTTGAGGCTGAGGACGCGCGCCTGTAGCACCTGCTTCCGGCTAAACGCCAGCAATTGACCGGTCAACGAGGCCGCCCGCTCGGCGGCCGACCGAATCTCGCCGAGCTCCTCGTTGCGCCTGTCGTGAGGACTACCATCCTTCAAGAGAAACTCGGTATTGGAGAGGATGATGGTGAGGATGTTGTTGAAGTCATGAGCGATACCACCCGCCAATCGGCCGACAGCCTCCATCTTCTGAGACTGGCGTAGCTGTCGCTCTAAGCGTCTTTGCTCGTCGAGGCTGATCGCCATGCCGACCAGGCAACGTTTCCCGTCCAGGATCACCGCCTTGCCGGTGAAGAAGTACGGCTTCCGGCTACCATCCTTCGCCACCAGGTCGACTTCGACCGATCCGCTTCCCTTCTCGAACACATCCTTGACGGCATCGATAATGGCTTGCTTGTCCTCACCGATGAAGAACTCGAAAGGATCTAGGATCGAAAGCTCATTGCTGGAATAGCCGCTTACGCGCTCGACGTTTCTGTTCCACCGCACGAACCTCCCCTGCTCATCGAGCAGGTAGAAGAGCCCCGGCAGGCTCCCGATCGCCGCATCCGAGAACTCCTTCTCCTTGCGGAGCTTCTCTTGCGCCTGCTTCCGGTGGGTGATGTCGCGGATGATGCCTTGATAACCGAGTATCTCGCCGTGTTCGCCGTGTTGGACCGTCGAACTCAGCAAGCAGTCCATCACCGTTCCGTCTTTGCCGACTAGCTGTAACTCGTAGTCGGTGACTCCGCCCTCCCGTTCGATGACCTGCCGAAACTCGTGCCGGTCGGCCGCGTGCACATACATCTCTTCGGCATTCAGTTTCTCCATCTCTTCACGGGTGTACCCGAACAACGTCATCATCGACTTGTTGAAGTCCGCCAAGGTGCCGTCGGTGGCGCTGACGTAGATCGCGTCTTTCGATTCCTCGAACAGCGTACGGTACTTTCGCTCGCTCTCCCTGAGCGCCACCTCCGCCCGCTTTCCTTCCGTCACGTCGAAAGCTACACCGATCGCTCCCTGGATCCCTCCGCCTGCGTCGCGAAAAGGTTCGACGTGTACTTGGAAGGTCCGCTCATCCCAGGTCGTCTCCAGGCTGGACACTTCGCCGTCCAGAGCCCGCCTATGCGCCTCGATGGGTGGGAAATCAGGATCATCCGTCCGGAAGTACTCGAACAAGGACATGCCCACGACTTGGTTCGTTTCAAGCCCTAAGGCAGACAGGGCCCCGCCCATCGAGGATGTGAAGCGAAGCTCCCGATCGACAGTCCAGAGGATGCCCGGCATTTGCTC
>JBDHHL010000421.1:0-4349 GCA_039589375.1 Gemmatimonadota bacterium
GCCATGAAGGCCTCTTAGGTCGCGAGCACTCTTGCACGAGTAGCTAACCCGCGAACCGGCAGTATAGGAAGTGCTGCCGCTTGCCCGCAGGCGTGGTGTGTACCTCCTCGGCTGTCTCTACTAGCCGGAAGTCCGGAGCGAGTTCAGCCGACAACAAATCGGAGCTGTAGCGAACGACGTCCAGGCCGCTGCACTTCGGCGGCGCATCCGGCGCGAAGGTCGCCATGATCACGTGGCCACCCGGCTTCACCGCCTCCCTCAACGTCTGCAGGTAGCCCACCCGCTCTTCTTCGTCGGTGAGGAAATGGAATACGGCCCGGTCGTGCCAGACGTCGAACCTGTCGGTTGGCCTGAACCCGATCACATCTCCGCAGATCCAGGTCACGCTCCCCGCCCGTTCACCCAACCGTGCCTGGGCTCTCTCGAGCGCTCGCGATGAAACGTCGAGCACGGTGACGTTCTCGTACCCGAGCTCGAGTAGGTTGTCCACTAGTAGCGACTCACCGCCGCCTGCATCGATGATCCTCGCATCTTTGTCAATTCCGGTCGCCTCGATTAACTGCAGGGAGGTCGAGGGGTGAGCTTGATACCAGCTCAGGTCATCAAAGGCTGCGGAGCTGTAGACCTTCTCCCAATGCTGCTGGCGCCTGCTTGAAGAAGAGCTGTGCGAATCCATCGTCCCGCGCCTAGAAGAAGAAGAACGCCGCCGCCAGGATCCCGTACACCGCCAGTAGCTGCGCGCCCTCCAGCCAGTTCGACTCGCCGTCCAGCGAGATGACCGTCACCACTCCCACCGCCAGCGCCACCGCCGTAACCTCGAACGTCGTGAAGGCCAGGTCCATCGGATTGCCGAACAATAGCGAGATGAACAGCAGCAGCGGGGCGACGAAAAGCGCGACCTGCGTGCTCGAGCCCACCGCGATAGCGAACGAGAGATCCATCTTGTTCTTGGCGGCCATCATCACCGCCGCGCCGTGCTCCGCCGCGTTACCGACGATCGGGATGATGATCACGCCGAGGAACAGCTCGCTGACGCCGAGCGCGGCGATCGTCTCCTCGGTGACGCCGACCAGGATCTCCGAGAGCCAGGCGACCAGCGCGGTGCTAAGGACCAGCGCCGTGACGGCCAATCGCAGCGACCACTTCGGCGGCTCGTGCGTGCCCTCGGGCCGGAACATCTCCTTGTGCGTCTTGAGCGAGAAGAGGAGGCTCAGCAGGTACACCACCAGCAGCACGATCGCCACCGTCTCGGACAGGCGTTCCAGCGCGACGGGATCGCCGCGCGGATGCGTGAAGTCGAACAGCGCCGGTACGACCAGCCCGACCGCGGCGAGCGCGAGCAGCGCCACGTTCATTCCGGCGGCCTGGCGGTTGAACCTCTGGGTCTGGTGCTTCACCCCACCGACGAACAGCGAGAGCCCGAGGATCAACAGCAGGTTGCCGATGATCGAGCCTGTGAGCGACGCTTTCACCAGCTCGATCAGTCCGGCCCGCAAGGCGAAGATGCCGATGATCAACTCCGCCGCGTTCCCCAGCGTGGCGTTCATCAGGCCGCCGAACGTCGGCCCGGTCCGCGCCGCCAGCTCCTCCGTGGCCAGGCCCATCAGGCCCGCCAGCGGGACGATCGCTCCGGCGCAGGCGATGAAGATCAGCGCCGCCGGCGCGTGCGCCATCTCCAGGCCGATAGCCCCGGGGACCAGGATGAGCGGTGAGTACTTGAGCAGTCGCATCGTGAATACGGTTCCGGTTTGAGCCAGCGTCGCGGCGACGGGCCGGTAGCTCGACCGCGCACGATACTGCCGGCCATGACCGGATTCAAGGGAGGTGGGCGCTATTCCGCGCGCTCGCCGGCGTGTCGCAGCGACACGAGGAGATGGGTCGGCCCCACACGGCGATACGTGCGCTGGCCCACAACGAAGGTCCGAAAATGCGGCTTTCAGGTGCGTTGGCAGCCGTTCGCGGTCGGCACAAAGTATGCTTCTATGGTGTTTGAAAGTTGTGAGAGGGCGGATCGGCGGTATGATCCGAACCCTGCTCGAGTTCGTTGCACGCAGTCCCAATGGAGGGTAGAGTTAATGTGAGGCCCCCCCTCCGCAGCGAACTTCTCATGGGGCCTGTGGGCGCGCCGTCGGCCAAAGCGGCCGAGACGCCCGATGTTGGTCGAGAGGCAGAGACGGCCCGGAGGCCGACGGCGCACAAGAAAGGAGGTCCAGGATGTCCAGGACAGCCTCCAGAACCCTCGTCGCAGCGCTCGCCGCGTTCTTCGTGCTGGCGGCCGCAGAGCCGGCCGCGGCGCAGAAGGCGAAGAGCCGCTCCAGCGCGCGTAAGGGCAGTTCCAGTGCTCAGGTGAAGAGGGTCGCCCCGCCAAGGGCTCGTTCAAGCAGCTCCGCACGGACGATCAAGTCGAGGCCGGCCACCCGGTCGAGCTCTGCGCGGACCACGCCGAGAGTGAACCGTGCGCCCGCTCCTCAGAGCCGAAGCCGGGCAAGCTCGGTGAAACCGTCGACCCGGTCGAACTCCGCGCGGACCACGGTGAGAGTGAACCGTGCGCCCGCGCCCCAGAACCGGACTCGTACGAGCGTCAAGTCGCTCTACACGCGGAAGGGGACGGACAACGGCGTCAAGGGCAACGGCAACAACAACAACGGTAGAGGCAACGACAGGGTACGCACCGGCCAGAAGGAAAAGACCACCGGTCTGTTCACGAGGCCGCCGAACAACGGCAATCCGGGCCGCGGTGTCGGCAACGACAAGAATAGGCGTCGCGTTCCCGATGGGTACGGCAACCGCCCCGGCAACAGGGGGTATCGCCGCGGCTATGACGCCGGGTACCGTCGTGGCTACCACGACAGGTACGTGCGCCGCCACCACTACCGGCACTACCACTACTACGGCCCGCGCCGGGTGTGGGGGTACCATTACGGTGGTTTCGGGTTCTACCACGGCCGCTGGCATTTCGCCATCGTCATCGGCGGACCCGTAATCGTCTACCGTGACTACTGCGGCTACTACGACTACTGCTGGTGGAACGGCCGCGGGGCCAGCCTGGTCACTTGGAGCGCCGCGGTGCAGACGTATCCGGCGACGTACACGTTCGTCGATGGCTCCTGCGTGGAGCTGTGGATCAAGACCACGGACGGCGACGACTACGCCATCAAGGTGGACCCGCGCTACTGGAACGCCACCGACCCCGGCGATCTGTACGCGGCGCTGTGGGCCGAACTCGATCAGGAAGGCCAGCTGCAGCTCGAGGACATCAACGGCGCGCTGCACGTCTTCCCGGCCGGGATGATCCAGCAGATCGAAGCGAGGGCCTGCAGCTAAGAGGAGGGGATAGCGGAAGAGTACTCTTGTTTGCGCGGAGTCTCTGACTGCGCCGCCCACGGGCCGGGCTCGCCCAGCTCCGTGGGCGGTGCTATGAGGAACTGCAGGTAAGAACCCCGCCCGTCCTCGCACGGCTCGTGCGGCGGCTCGAACAGGTCGAACTGGTCCGTATTATAGGTGTCGCGTCTACGCCGGCCCATCTGTCGTGCTCCCAACCTCCCGACTTGCCCGTCCCCACGCTTCACGGAGCGCTCAGGTCAGCGCTGACCCAAGATAAGATAAGTAATAACAAGCCGTTGGGCCAGCTTGTCTACAGTAGTGCTGTAGGGGCCGTCAGTAACGGCTGTGACGGAGGCCTCGAGGGCCCGTCTCATCCCCCCGGTGCGCGGGTGACCGCTTGGCAGCACTTCCCGGGCGAGTATACTTGAGGAAGGGCTTTCGATCGTCTTTCGGCGGAGCGGAGGGCAAACGATGAGGCCCATCACGCGCGTTCTTTTGTTGCTTCTAGTTGCGTTGATCTTCCTCTTCGTCTGCGCGCAGCCCACGCCTAGCGCTTGACGGTGCGGAGGCCGACGCCGGCGGCTAGGGCAAGGTTGTTTCGGCGCTCCTTTTTCCTAGATTGACGGGTGCCGCGTGCCTTTCGGGTCGTGCGGCGACTGGTCTGGGGAATGCCCCGTGGTGTAACTGGCAACACGCTTGGCTCTGGACCAAGAGATTCCAGGTTCGAACCCTGGCGGGGCAACTGATTGGGCGCGGGGCGTTGGGCGTCGGAGCAGCGTGATCCGGCTCTCGGCGCCCGACTTTGTTTGGACGGGTGGCCGAGCGGTTGAAGGCGCACGCCTGGAGAGCGTGTGGGCGCCGAAAGCGCCTCGTGGGTTCGAATCCCACCCCGTCCGTGTTTTGGGGCGCGACCAATGCCGTCTCGCTCCATGTCGCGCGGTGGCGCCGAGACCTGGGGGCTGGGCCACGGCGCTCCAAATTGCGCTACGACGGCACCGGCCGCGCCCCGATGGTTGGTCTTGCGG
>JBDHHL010000422.1:0-4346 GCA_039589375.1 Gemmatimonadota bacterium
CAGCGCTGACCGTCACTTTCAGGCGCCGGCCGCGCCACTCCACCTCCACTCGCTCCACCCCACGCCGCACGCGCTCGATGACCCGCGCCGCGTCTTCGAGAGCGGTGGACGGCAACACGACCAGGAATTCCTCGCCGCCCCAACGGCCGGCATGGTCGCCCGGTCGCAGCTCGTCTCGGATCGCGCGCGCGACGGCTTTGAGCACCATGTCGCCGGCGTCGTGCCCGTGTCGATCGTTGACGGACTTGAAGTGATCCACATCGGCCACCGCCACGGCGAACAGGGCGCCGGTCCGTTCCGCGACCGCAACGGCGGAGGCCAACGCGCGCTCCGTGGCGCGGCGATTGGGCAGGCCGGTAAGCGCATCGGTCAACGACAACGCCCTGACGGCCCCGAACTCCACCGCGTTCCTGAACGAGGGCGCCACGAAGGCCGCCAGCGCTCGGAGCCGCTCGAGGTCCTTCTCACCGAAACGCCGGGGGCGGTCGTACTCGACCGCCAGGGCACCTATCGGCCGCGCCTCGGTGATCAATGGCACGATCACGGCCGAGCCCGGCTTGGTGTCCACCCCTTCCACGTACAGTGGGAACCGAGTCCGTCCCGTCAGATCGTCTCGCGGAAGCTCGGTGACGTTGCTGAGCGCGAGGCTCAGGAACGACGACTCGCCGTCCAATCGCGCGTGTGAAAGGCCGCGCACCACCTCTCCGTCGGTGGCGAGGATGCTACCGGCCCCGGCGCCGTGATCCCACGCAGCGACGACGGCACCGCGGGCGCCCGACACCTCGCGCGCACGCCGGCACACGTCACGCGCCAGCTCGCCCAGATCCAGCTCGCGATCGAGGTCCTGAACGGCCCTGTACAGAGCCTCGTACTTGGAGAGGTCGCGCAGCGACTTCTCGGCAGCGCGGACATCGCTCATCAGCCGCCCCGCCAGGCCCGCAGCCAGCTCGAGCGCGCGGGTAGAATCCGCTCGGGGCACCCCATCGAACTCCAGGGCGACACACCCGATCTTGACGCCGTGACTCTCTGCGACAGGCGCCGCCACTATCCAGCCGGCGTCGGCCTCGTGGAAGATGTCCTCACGCGACGCTCTGAGTGATACACCCTCGTTGACGACCCAACCGAGCGCGTGTCCCTGAAGCGGAATTTCACTCGGCTCGACCTCGGCATCCGCTGGCGTGCTGAGACGCACGACCAGTCGGTCGCCGCCCGGCGCGAGAGTCCAGAGCGACGCCGTCCGTCCCCCCAAAGCCAGTCGCAGTGCCTCCAACCAGGAGCCGATCTCGCTGGCGATCGCATCGAGCCCGGTCACCCGGCCAGTCATCGCCGACGGTCAGGTGAGACGATTAATCCGGGTCGCCGCGGCCGCGGCCCCGTAGCCGTTGTCGATATTGACGACGGTGACGCCCGGCGCACAGCTGTTCAGAAGCCCGAGCAGTGCCGCGAGCCCGCCGAAGGAAGCGCCGTAGCCGATGCTGGTAGGAACGGCGACGACGGGAGCGGACACCAACCCGCCCACTACAGAGGCAAGCGCCGCCTCCATGCCGGCGACGACTATGATCACGGCGGCCTCGCGCAACTCCTGCTGATCGGCTAGCAGCCGGTGGATACCGGCGACGCCCACATCGTCCAGCCGGCGCACGGGATTGCCCATGGCGCGAGCAGCGACAGCCGCCTCCTCGGCCACTGGCAGGTCTGAGGTCCCGGCGGTGACGACGAGCACACCGCCCCTCACCTTGACTTCGATCGGTTCGCTCGGCGGAATGTAGGCGGTTCGAGCAAGATCGTTGATCTCGATCGCTGGGTGCTCGATCACGAGTCGCTCCCTGATCGCCTCGTCCGCCCGCGTGGCCAGCAGCCCTTCGCCCGCAGCCGCGATCCGCGCACAGATCTCGGACACCTGGTCCGCGGTCTTGCCTTCGCAATAGACGACTTCCGGATAACCCTGCCGCACGGCCCGATGATGGTCGACCCTGGCGAAGCCCAGATCCTCGAACGGGGCTCGCTCGAGTTGATCGAGGACGTCGCGAAACGAGGCCTCGCCCCGCTGGAATCGCTCTAGCAGGTTCTTCAGTCTTTCAGGTCTCATACGCAATGGTCCTGTCGGCGGGCACGAGGTACTGAGCCGCGAATAATATCACAGGCGCCGAGGCAGTCAAACCAGAGATCGAATCCGTACAGAACCTGATAGGCTTTGACACGGCGGTGCATATGTCATATTCATAGCCGTTTGGGAGGTCGCTGTGTGCGTCCACCGGGAGTGGCAGGTGCCCGGCATCAGGTTGCCGGGATGCCCGAACGGGAGGTCGGAATGGAATTGAGAGAGTTTTTCAGCGAAGATGTGATTACCCTCGACCTGAATGGCGAGGGCAAAGACGAGATCCTCAAGGAGTTGATATCTCTGCTCCAGTTGCCCGAGAAGTCCGAAGGAATCCTCTATAAGATGTTGAAGCGGCGTGAAAACCTGGGATCCACCGGCTTAGGGCACGGAATAGCGATCCCGCACTGCCGCTCGCTTGTGGTCAATCGACTGCGCGTCGCTTTCGGGCGGAAGCGGACCGGGATCGACTTCAAGGCGATAGATGACAAACCGGTCTCGTTCTTCTTCTTGATCGTCGCCCCGCCGCTCGAAGTCTCCAACCAGTATCTTCCGGTGCTGGGAAAGGTCGCCCAGCTGTGTCGCGAAGCCGACGTTCCCAAACGCCTGAATAAGATCGAAACGCCTGCCGAGTTCCTCGAGCTACTGGACGAGAAGCAGGTGTGACCGGAGGACGGCCCAATGCACCCACAGCTTGAGATTCTCCTGGAGCTGCAGGATCTGAAGGCGCAGAAGAGAGAGATGGAGGAAGTGGCCGAGGAGAGCACCCTCGAGATCGAGAAGAAGGTCTTCAAGGTCAAGCCCAAGGACGCTGTGGAACACCTTCAGGCGAAGATCGAGGAGATGGAGGCGGCCCTCGAGCCCGAGATCATGACCCGCTACAAGCTCGTCTCCGAAAGGCGCGCCCGGGCCGTCGTGCCGGTTCTAAGCGGCGTCTGCTACGGCTGTTTCATGTCCACGCCGACCGCTACCGTCAGAACCAACGAGGAAATCCGTTGGTGCGAGCACTGCGCGTCGTTCGTCTACTTTGTCGATTGAGCTGGAGAGCGCGCCTCAGCGAGTAACCACCATCTTGACGACGTCTTGCGAGCGGTTGGCCACTACGTGGCAGAAGTAGATTCCTGAAGACACAGGTCGGCCACTCGTGTCGGTTCCATCCCAAAAGAGAGTATAGCGGCCGGGTGTGTCGTATCGGAGCTCCAAGGCCGGCTGCCCCGCCCCCATCGGGTGATCCAGGGCCGTGGGAATCGCGACGATCTGACGTAACACGTTGTATATGCGTACGTTTACGACGACCGGGCGCCCGTCCTCAAATAGATCTGGTCCCAAGACGAGCGGAATCCGTGTCTCGTCGCTGAACGGGTTTGGATAGTTCTGCTCGAGCCCCAGACCGCGGACCTCTCCAGGCACAGTGTCCTGGGGGGCCGCAGCATTGTCGGTCTGTTGCGCCGCCGCCTTCGGAACACCGGGCAGCAGCGCCAGCAGAAGGACGAGGAGCACAGCTTTACTGTGCTTCATTCGCCCTACGCCTCCTTTAGACTGTAGCCCTGGTTCCTGTGAAGACCTCCCGGGTAACTGGTCCCCCAGTGTCCGATTATCCTTATCGCCAAGATAGGACACCAAACTTCAACCGGCAAGCATTAGTGATCTTCAGGGGAGAGATCTCGAAGCACCCGCCCTTCCCCGCTTCGCTGGGTGAATCCGATTCCATCCAGGTACTCGAGAAGCGGGATAAGGTACTTCCTGCTCACCCCCAGGACCTCCCGCAGCTCCGATGGCGTCGCCGCCCCTCCCTTACCCAGGGCCGCCTTCACGCGCTGCTTCACATCAGATATAGCCCCGGAGTCCAAGTAAAGGTCCGCAGTGACGGCGACCAGCTGACCCTGGTCGACAAGGAACTTGAGGATTGGATATAGCTCATCGCCGCGCACGTCCAGGGATGATGCAAGCTCTTTGACCGTCGGCGGGGTCGCCTTTCCGTCCCGGATCCGGGACAGAGCCGCCTCGGCTACGGCCCGCTGCTCGGGGCTGAGCCGAGGCACGTGATCGGGCAGTGCAGCTGCCGAGCCTTCGACGCGAATCTCCCCCGTCCCCTGCAGGTCGGAGAGGGCCGCGTTCACCACTTCTGCAGGTGCATCGATCCCGCTTCGAAGAGACTCGAGCGACATGCCTCTGGCGCCTGGTTCCATGGCATGCGCCCTGGACAAAGCGTTCAGAACCGACTCCCGAGCGTTACGCAGCGCCGCTC
>JBDHHL010000423.1:0-7644 GCA_039589375.1 Gemmatimonadota bacterium
GTCGTAGCCCCAGTTGCGGTATCCTGGGAACTGCGCCACCGGCATGAGCTCGATTGCCGTGATGCCCAAATCGTGGAGGTAAGGCAGACGTTCGACCACGGCATCGAAGGTGCCTTCCGAGCTGAACGTGCCGACGTGGACTTCGTAGATTATCAGGTCCGAGGTTTGCAGTCCCGCCCAGTTGGAATCACTCCAGGCGAAGCTCCCGGGATCGATGAGACGCGAAGGCCCGTGGACTCCGAACGGCTGACAGCGGCTGATCGGGTCCGGTCGATCTCGGTCTCCGTCCAGCCGGTAGAGGTAGTCGCTGCCGGGAGGCACCTCAGTCACGCTGACCTCGTGGAGGCCGTGCTCGCCACGTTCCATCTCGTGTACGGTAGTGACGCCGCCGCGAGCCAGGAGCAGAGCAATGCTCTCGACCCTCGGAGCCCAGACGGAGAAGCGGGCGGAACCATCGCTCCTCGTCATCGCGCCATGCTGAAGAGCCCAGCGCTGCATCGCTATTCCGCAGCGTCCTCGAAAAGGCTGAGGATGCCAGCCAGCGGGATCCCGACCCAGTCGGGCCGGTTGTTCAGTTCGTAGGCGACCTCGTACATGGCCTTGTCGATGAGGCAAAGGTCGAACAGTGCAGAGATGCCTGATTCGCTCGTGGGCAGGAAGTTGCCCTCCCCGGCGATCTCGAAATAGGCTTTGAGGAAATCGACGGTCACCCAGTGGTGCCAGAACTCCGCCCACGGTTTCAGTACCGGGATGTCTTCAGGCCGGACGCGTCCACCGATGAGCGCGGATATAGCGGCGTAGTGGAATGACCGGACCATGCCCGCTACGTCGCGTAGCGGCGAGCGCTTGAGTCGCCGCTCACTTATCGGCCGTGCAGGTTCGCCTTCGAAATCCATGATCACGAAGTCTTTTCCTGTGAACAGGACCTGGCCCAGGTGGTAGTCGTTATGACAGCGAATGCGCCGTCCCCCGACCTTTTCGTCCACCACCACCCGTAAGCGCCGGTCGATCTCCGGCTCGAGTTTCAAGACTGTGCGCGCGTCCTCCCTTAACTCCTCTGGCAATACCGACAACCTTCGTCGCAGAAGCTCGAGGACCTGGTCAACGCGGGTTCGCGAGAACTGATACAGCGAGCGCCGGTACATGGCGTGGATAGGCTCCGGCGCGAACTCCGGCTCGTTCGGACGGGAGGCCAGCGCCATGTGCAGCTCGGCCGTCCTCTGGCCCAGTAGCCGGGCAAACTCGAGAAATCCGCCGATCTTCTCCTCGACGTGCTCGGGTATCTCCTCCTGCAGGTAAGCGAGCGGTGACTGTTCCGGCAGCGTCACGCCCGAGTCCTCCCCGGGACGAGTAAGGGCGCGTTCGAAATAGCCGTCCAACGCGTCGAGCGTGAAGCTCCAGGCGTCGCCTTCGTTGGGGATGAATCCCTGGAGCACCGCAAGCGTCAGGGACTCTCCCTTCTTGCGGCTATACTCGATAGCACCCGCCAACGGCGGCGTGTGCTGGAACGACGCCCGTTCGGTGAGGAACCGGCCGATCTCGTAGTCTGGGTTCACGCCCGCATCCAGCCGCCGGAACAGCTTGAGGATCAAGCGGTCTCCGAAGACCACGGAGCTATTGCTCTGCTCCGCTCCCAGCAGGGCTGGCTTCAACACGTCTTCCAGCGGACCCCTGACCCGGTTGAAGGCACGTGTGCGGCTGGAGCGGATGCCCCCGTGTGGGCCGCTCGCCCGCCTGCGTCGGGCGATTACGTCGAGGAGTGCGGCACAGAACCTCTCGTCGACGATCGCATCGCAGAGGACACCTAGAACGTCGCCGTCGCCGACTTGCGCGCGCAGCCGGGCGATCACGGCATCGCGGCGATACTCGATCAAGAAGTCGGCTTCTTCCCCGACAGCGAAGGCGAAGGGAATCTGATACACCTCCGGATCGCCTTCCCGATACTCAACCGCGACCAGCGCCAGCTGCGCGGTCCGGTCGTCGAAGGTAAATGGCACCGTCTCGGTGATCCTGGTGGACAGAATCTTCCGAGCCTTGCCGCCGAACCAGCGTCGTTTCCGGAGATAGCCGGGCAATACGCGCTCTAGTGGGCTCGTGCCTCTGTTGTGAGCCAAAACTCTCTCCCAAGAGCCGCGCACGACCAACTCCGGCACCGCCGCCTCCGTGGTCGCGTCCGGCAGGGCTTTAGTAGCTGCTGACTCGAGTGTGAACCAGTAGAAGCTGTGCGGGCCTAGAGTGAGGAAATACGGTAACTCGCCGATGGGCGGGAAGTCGGTGCGGCCGAACACTTCCACCGGTACCGAGCCATTGAATTCGGACAGATCGAGCTCTACAGCCTGGACGAATCGCGAGAGGTTGACCACCACGAGGATGTTCTCGTCCTCCCAACGCCGCAAGAACACCAGCACCCTGCGGTTCTCCGGGTGCAGAAACTCGATCGAGCCTCGGCTGAAGGCCCGGAACCGTTTCCTCACGGCGAGGATGCGCTTCATCCACCAGAGCAGCGAATGCGGGTTGTTCTGCTGGGCCTCGACGTTGATGGCTTCGTAGTGATACTCGGGATCTATGATGATCGGCAGATACAGCTGTTGCGGGTTGCCGCGCGAGAAACCCGCGTTCCGGTCGGCTTTCCACTGCATCGGCGTGCGCACACCATCCCGGTCACCCGCATAGATGTTGTCCCCCATCCCGATCTCGTCCCCGTAGTAGACCACCGGGGTTCCGGGCAATGAGAGGAGGAGGCTGTTCAACAGCTCGATCTTGCGCCGGTTGTTTCTAAGCAACGGAGCCAAGCGCCGGCGGATGCCTAGATTGATGCGCGCCTGCGGATCGTGCGCGTAGACCCGGTACATGTAGTCCCGGTCCTCGTCGGTGACCATCTCCAGCGTCAGTTCGTCGTGGTTCCGCAGGAAGATCGCCCACTGGCTGGTGTCCGGGATCGGTGGCGTCTGATCCAGGATGTCGACGATGGGAAAGCGATCTTCCATGTGCACGGCCATGAACAGCCTCGGCATCACTGGGAAGTGGAAGGCCATGTGGCATTCGTCGCCGTCACCGAAGTAGGCGACCGCATCCTCCGGCCACTGGTTAGCCTCCGCCAGCAGCATGCGGTCGCGGAACTTGGCATCCACGTGCCGCCGCAGCTGCTTCAGGAAATCGTGCGTCTCGGGCAGATTCTCGCAGTTGGTGTCCTCACGCTCGTACAGATAAGGGACCGCATCGAGTCGCAGCCCGTCCACGCCCATCTCCAGCCAGAAGTCGAGCACATCGAAGATCGCTCGGCGGACCGCCGGATTGTCGAAGTTCAGGTCCGGTTGATGAGAATAGAAGCGATGCCAGTAGTAGGCGCCCGCCACCGGATCCCACTCCCAATTGGAGTACTCGAAGTCCTTGAAGATGATACGGGCTTCGCTGTACTTGTCGGGCGTGTCGCTCCATACGTAGAAGTCGCGCATTCGGCTCCCGGGCCGGGCGCGTCGCGCGCGCTGGAACCACGGGTGCTGGTCAGAGGTGTGGTTCACGACGAGCTCGGTGATCACCCGCAGGTCGCGTTTGTGCGCCTCTCGCAAGAAGGTCCGGAAGTCGCGGAGCGTGCCGTAGGACGGGTGCACGCTCGTATAGTCCGCGATGTCGTATCCGTCGTCTCTCAGCGGCGAAGGATAGAAGGGGAGCAGCCAGACTACCGTGATACCCAGGTCCTGAAGGTAGTCTAGGCTGCGCGTCAGGCCTTGGAAATCACCGATCCCATCGCCGTTGGTGTCGTGGAACGCCTTGACGTGAAGCTGATAGATGATCGCGTCTTTGTACCAGAGAGAGTCCACGCTCATTTCCCATCATCCTCCGCGCTGGGCCTGACAACGCGAAGCACGTGCCCTACGGAATCCGTTGGGTCAAGCCGCACGTAGTTCTGCACGCCTCGCCACGTATATCGCTCCCCTCTCAGAAGATCCTCTACCTCGAACGGCGCTGTCGGCTTGATCCGAAGGTCATCCAGAGGGACGTGGATCCTTGACTCGTGCACCTCGGTCGGATCGAGGTTGACCACGATCAATAGGTCGTTGCCTGGGACCGATTTCTTGTAGAACAGAACCTGGTCGTTCTCCGACCTGTGGAAGGTCAGGTTCGCCAGCTGTTGTAGCGCCGGGTTCTCGCGGCGGATGCGATTGATCTTCTTGATATCATCGTTGATGTTGCCCGGTGCGCTCCAATCTCGGTTCTTGATCTCGTACTTCTCGGAGTTCAGGTACTCCTCACGGCCCGGATCACGCGGGACGTTCTCGCACAGCTCGAAACCACTGTAGATGCCGTAGTTCGGTGAAAGTGTCGCGGCCACACGAAAATACTCCGCCATCTCGGACTGGGTAAGCTCGACAAGATAGTCCCTGACCTCTTGTGCTGTGTTGCGCCAGGTAAAGTACGTGTACGACTGGGTGAACCCGAGCTTGGCCAGCGCCTTCATTCGATTGGGCCGCGTGAACGCCTCTGATAGCAAGATCACGTCCGGGTAGTCGTGCTGTATGTCCGAGATAAACCACTCCCAGAATGTAAGCGGCTTGGTGTGTGGGTTGTCGACGCGGAAGATTCGCACCCCGCGCTCGATCCAAAACACGAGGATGTCCCGGCTGACCTCCCAAAGAGACCTCCAATCCTCCGGCCAGAAGTTGAGCGGATAGATATCCTCGTATCTCTTGGGCGGGTTCTCCGCGTACCTGATGCTCCCGTCGGGACGGATGTTGAACCAGTACGGGTGCTCTTTCACCCATGGATGGTCGGGCGAACATTGGAGCGCAAAGTCGAGGGCCACCTCGAGCCCGAGATTCTTCGCCGCCCGTACGAAGCGCTCGAAGTCCTCGAGCGTACCGAGCTGCGGTTCCACGGCTGTATGCCCCCCGTCCTCGCTGCCGATGGCCCACGGACTGCCGGGGTCACCGGGTTTGGCTACCAGGCGGTTGTTGCGCCCCTTCCGGTGCGTATGCCCGACGGGATGGATTGGCGGCAAGTAGACCACATCGAAGCCGAGATCGGCAATCCTCCGCAGCTCTCTCGCGGCTTCCCTGAAAGTCGCGTGCGCGCCGGGCTTCTTTCCTTGAGAACGGGGGAACATCTCGTACCAGGCGCCGAAGCCGGCACGCTCTCGGTCGACGGAGATCTGCAGATTTTGGTCCCAGCGGGTCACGATAGCGGATGCGAAGTGCTTCGCCATCAAGTCGCGAAGCTCCTCATCGAGAGCCGCCTCGATGCGCTCATCGGGAGTTGCCGTCTCGTCCCGGATCGCGTCGGCCGCCTCCATCAGTCGCGCGCGCTTCAAACCAGCGGCGCGGTTCGCGGCGTCCCGAACGATCAGAGAGCCTTCGACCAGTTCCAGCGACACGTCGTGTCCAGCCTCGATCCACTTCTCCAGTTCGCCGCGCCACGTCTCGAAGACATCTGGCCAGGCTTCGATCGTGAACGTCCAACGCCCCATGCGGTCCAGTGGGAATCGGCCGGTCCAGCGGTCGCTGTCGTAGTCATAGGTGAGCGGAAAGAAACGCCAGTGATGGGCACCGGGCCGACGCGCCAGGATTCGAGCGGCAAGGAGGTCGTGACCGTCCTTGAAGATGTCGGCACCCACTTCGCACGCGTCGCCAACCACCCTTTTGACGGGATGGCGCCCGCAATCGATCTGGGGCGTCACGTTTTCGATGACCACCCGGGCTGGCCCGTCATGGCCGATACTGCGCTTCGGTCTGCTGGTCACGGTTCCCTTTCTTCGCGATGCTGGGACGGCCTGACTAGGCCGTTAGTGCGCTTACGAAATCGTCTGCCCAATCGTAGACGGTATGGTTCCTCACCACGTCCCGCATGCGACGCATGCGTCGCTTCACTTCCCTGGCCGGTAGTGAAATTGCCATGTCCATCGTCTCGGCGAGGCCGTCGACGTCGTGGGGGTTGACCTGGAGCGCGGTCTTCAGCTCATGAGCGGCCCCTGCGAACTCGCTCAGTATCAGGACGCCCGTATCGTCTATTCTGGTGGCGACGTATTCCTTGGCTACGAGGTTCATCCCGTCAGCGAAGGGGGTAACCAGCTTCACCTCCGCCGCGCGGTACAGGGCCACAAGCTCGTCTGTGGGTAGCTCGCGATGCAGATACTGTACGGGAGTCATACCGACTTCACCGAACTCGCCGTTGATCTGTCCTACCAGCTCCTCCACCTCGCGACGCAGCTGCTGGTACTCCTTGACGCGCTCGCGGCTGGGGACCGCGAGCTGAACGAGCACGCATTCCTGCAACAGATCTTCGCGCCGGGAGAGCAAATCGCGAAACGCCCGCAGTCGGACATCGATACCCTTGGTGAGTCGGTCGACGCCCAGGATGATCTTGCGTCCCTTTCCGACCTGCTGCCGGAGCTCCAGCGAGCGCTCGATTACCGCGGTTTTACCGGCCAGTTTGGAGTAGCGCTCGAAGTCGGTGGAGATGGGAAAGGCACCGACGCGGACTTCCCGATCGTGGATCTTGACGACCCCACCTTCCACGCGCGCGTCTGCGTAGCGTTGCGCCAGACGCAGGAAGTTCTGGGCGCCGTTCTGTGTCTGGAAACCGACGACGTCCGCCCCAAGCAAGCCTTCGAGGATGTGCCGCCGCCAGGGCAGCGCCGGAACCAGTTGAAGATGGTAGTCGTGGATCCAGACGGCCCCGCCTTTGGCCGCGGCCTTCGCGGTAATCTCGGCGAAGCGCTTGTTCACGTTCACATAGGGGCTCCACCAATGCCGGTGATATTCCGGCTCGCGCACGGCGTAGTGGTACAGTGGCCAGATCGTCTCGTTGCAGAAGCCGTTGTAGAAGCTCTGGTATTGTGCCCGTGAGAGCGGCACGGGCAGGTGTCGAATCCGATCGAGCGTGAAGGGCTCGGGGGCTGGACCCGTGCTCCCGGTCCAGCCGACCCAGGCTCCTCGGGCCCGCTGTACGATGGGCGTCAGCGCCGAGACAAGGCCTCCGGGGCTCCTCTTCCACTGCTGGTGGCCCTTTACGCGGGCGCGGACCACTGGGAGGCGGTTCGCCACTATCACCAGCGGCTTTCTGCGCGCTGCCATTTCTGTTCTCTCAGGTTACCAGAATGCGAATTGGGCAATAGCACCGGTTGTGGCCGAAGCCGCGACCGGGCGACACGCCTGAAAACTAACGGTCGTGAGTATCTCGGCAATCGATTGTTTTCAGCGGATACTGGAAAGCCTCGTCCCGGCTAAGCCGGGGCGAGGCTGGACCAGGATGGATCTGCGAATCAGACGGTGGTGAGGGACCGGAAGACGCGGAGGTAGTCCGCCACGTGACGTGGTGTCAAGAAGCGCTCCCTGACCGACTGGCGAGCGTTGATGCCCATCTCGCGGCGCAGCCTCGGGTTTAGAATGAGTTCCACCAGACGTTCCGAGCATTCCTCGGCGCTCGAGACCAGGAATCCGCTCACTCCGTCCTCGATTTGGTGGGAGATGCCGCCGGCACGGCCACCGATGACGGGGGCGCACTTCCACATCGCCTCCGCGACCACGAGTCCAAAGCCCTCGCGCGTCGACTTCTGCAGGACGACATCGCTGCCGGTCTGGAACGCGTTCACCTCGAGCGCGTGCGTTATCTCCTCGCGGCTCAGGAGGTCGAGCGTGCTGAGGACGT
>JBDHHL010000424.1:0-4330 GCA_039589375.1 Gemmatimonadota bacterium
TATTCAAAGCATGGTCAGCCGCCCTGGGAGCCTGGTTGATAGACCCGGGGTTCCCCCTGCGGTTCAGCGAGCTCGAGCCAGGGGAACCGCTAAGAATGGGTGATCTCTGGGTGAGCGCGGCGGAGACGCCTCATACCGAAGAGAGCTTGGCCCTCAGGTTCGAGGGAGATGACGCGGCCCTCGGTTACACTGGCGACACCGGGCCCAGCGACGACCTGGCGGAATTCTTCCGCGGCGTAGATCTTCTGCTGGCCGAGTGCTCGCTGCCGGACGACCTGGTGGCTGATAACCACCTGTCTCCGAGCAGGCTAGCCAGGCTCGCCGGCGCCGCCGCTGTCGGACGATTGGCGGTGACCCACGTCTATCCTCAGCTTCGGGCCCTCGATGTGCCCGGCTTGATCAGAAAAGCGGGGTATCGAGGCGACATAGTGATGGCGCGCGACGGTCTAGAATTGGTGTTTGGTGAAGACCGAGACCGATGACGTCTTGATGATGGCGATATGCTAATTGTAATGAAGCACAATGCCCGCCAGGAGCACGTCGACGACGTGGTGCGGGTTATCGAGGACATGGGTTACGAGGCCCGCCCGATCCCGGGCCGGCAGCGTGTTGCCATCGGGCTGATAGGCAACGACGGAAAGGTCGACTCCGGCCGCCTAGTCGCGCTTCCCGGCGTGCTCGAGGTCATACGCGTCACGGAGCCGTACAAGCAGGTAAGCCGCGAGTGGCAAGAGGAGCCGACGATCATCGAGCTGCCGAACGGGACCGCGCTCGGCGGCCGCGAGGTCGCGCTGATAGCCGGCCCATGTTCGGTCGAGAACGAAGAGCAGATCCTCGCGGTGGCTCGTTCTATCAGGGATGCTGGAGCCACCCTATTGAGAGGTGGGGCGTTCAAGCCGAGGACGTCGCCCTACGCGTTCCAGGGACTCGGCAAGCGGGGTCTGGAGCTGCTCGCCAAAGCTCGGGGCGAGACCGGGCTGGCCATCGTCACCGAGGCGCTCGACCCCGAGGGCCTGGAGATGGTCGCTGAGTATGCGGACGTCGTCCAGATCGGCGCTCGCAACATGCAGAACTACTCGCTGTTGCGTGCCGCGGGCCGTGCGGGCAAGCCGGTTCTGCTCAAGCGGGGCATGTCCGCGACCGTCCGCGAGCTGCTGCTGGCGGCGGAATACATCGTCAGCGAGGGCGAGGCGCGGGTGATTCTGTGTGAGCGGGGTCTCCGGACCTTTGATGATCATGCTCGAAACATGCTCGACCTGACGGCGGTCGTCACGGTGCACGAGCTGTCGCACCTGCCGATTATCGTAGACCCCAGCCACGGGACGGGCATTCGAACCAAGGTGCCGGGGATGGCTCGCGCGGCGGTGGCCGCTGGCGCGGATGGTGTGATGGCCGAGGTGCACCCGGACCCGGACCGCTCGATCTCGGACGCCGCCCAGGCCCTGCATCCCGAGGTCTTCGCCAGCCTCGTGGTCGAATTGAGGGGCATTGCCCGGGCCATCGGCAGGGATCTGGTGTCACCGCTGACCTGACGAGTTGACCACTCACCGCGATCTCGGAGTCCATGGCGAGCGACTCGCCGCCCACCATCTCGCCCGGCTCGGCTACACGATTCTCGAACGCAACTACCGGTCTGGCCGCCGCGAGGTCGATCTCATCATCCGCCGCGGGGACCTTGTAGCCTTCGTGGAGGTCAAGACACGGGCGGGAGACGGATTCGGGCACCCGTTGGAGGCGATCACGGCGCTGAAACGGCGCGAGATCGAGCGCGTGGCCCGACGCTGGCAACAGCGCCACGGCCGGCCGGGACTCCAGTACCGGTTCGACGCCGTCGGCATCGTGGTCGGCCGGGGCGGGGCGCCAATCATCGAGCACGTCCCCAACGCCTGGCGGCTCGGCGAGTAGGGCTGCGGGTCCGGACGACGTAGGAAACCGGGCTCCGAGGCAGGTCGGGAGCCTCCGTTGCTGCTCCCGCGTCGACGGGGTAGATTCCCCCCTCAGGCGAAGCCCTCAAAGTGACGGCGCCGGTGCGGAAGGCGGGAGGGGGCCACTCCTGCAAGCAACGGCTAACCCTTATCACCGAACCCACTGGAATGCATCGTCCCGCGCTAGCGCGTCTGTATCGTCCAAAGCGCTTCTCTGAGATAGTCGGACAGGACCACGTGTCCGCGACGCTCCGCACCGCCGTCGAGCGCGGCAGGGTGGCACATGCCTACCTGTTCTGCGGGCCGCGCGGCATCGGCAAGACCACGGCCGCCCGTGTTCTGGCCATGGCGCTGAACTGCGAGAATCGGCAGGATGGCGAGCCGTGCGGCGTTTGCGAGAGCTGCGAGCGGATCTGGGCCGGGCGTACGTCGCTGGACGTCGTAGAGATCGATGCCGCGTCGAACCGCGGCGTCGACGATGCCCGCGACCTTCGGGAACGGGCCATGTACGCGCCGTCGGAAGAGTCACGCTACAAAGTCTACATCATCGACGAGGCGCACATGCTCACGCGCGAGGCGTGGAACGCCTTCCTCAAGATCCTCGAGGAGCCACCGCCCCGCGTAATCTTCGTGCTGGCGACCACGGAACCGGGCAAGATCTTTCAGGCCGCGCCCCCGATCCTCTCGCGCTGCCAGCGGTTCGACTTCCGGCGCATATCGATTGAGCAGATCTGCGAGCGCCTCGACTACGTGCTCGACTCCGAGAGCGTCGATGCGGAAGAGGCGGCGCTCATGCCCATCGCGCGGAGGGCCGACGGGGCCCTGCGCGATGCGCTTTCGGCTCTGGATCAGGTCCTCGCCTTCAGCGGCGATCGTGTCACGGCCACGGATGTTCGCCAGGTACTCGGTCTCGTCGAAGAAGATCTCTACTTCGAGTTGCTGGAGATTCTGTGCGAACGGCGCACCGCAGAAGTGTTCGGATACGTCGATCGCCTGAACAAGGGCGGGTACGACCTCGAGGAGTTCTACAAAGGCTTGGCGGAGGCGCTTCGGCTTCTACTGAGAATTCGATTGGAGGACAGAGAATCGCTCCGCCATATGTCGCAACAACTCTCGGAACGCTACGTCGAATTCGCTCGGCGTTTCGCGCCCGGAGATCTGTTGCGCATGCTGTCGGAGCTGGCCGAGTTGGACACCGACGGCCGGTTTCGTAAGAGCGAACAGCAGCGGATCCTCATCGAAGTGTTGCTGCTGAAGTTTGCCATGCTCGACCGGACCGTCGATCTGGAGGAGGTGATCGAGGCGCTGGGGCAAGCGGGCCACCGGCCTCCGAGTCCGGGATCGGAGAGCGCCGGTGGCCGGGCGCCGGCCGGGCCGAGCCAGCCGGCGCGGACCTCGCAGCGCCGGGACGCGAGTTCAGCGAGTCCGGCAAAGCGGCCTCAGCTGACGGGAGACGAGGAGCCGACGGGTGCGCCTGCCGACGAAGTGGAGCCGAGTTCGTCTGTGCCTGGCGGCGGTGGGACGGACCTCGATCGAGCCCGTTCGGCCTGGCAGGAGGTGATCGCCGAAGGTAGAGTACTGCGTCCAGGCCAGGGGATCGCCCTCCGGGCGGCGCACGTGCTGGAACTGAGCGCAGAGGGAGAACTGCGGATCTCGGCGGCGAAGGGGACGCCGGGCGCCGAGGTGCTCGAAGACAAAGTCACCCGTCGGCGGCTGGAGGAGGAACTTACCCGGCGCATGGGGAGTCCAATGCGTATCAGCGCTGCCGACGACGCCGATACACTCCCCCCGCGGGTCACGCCGGAGGCAAGTCGGGAGCAGCGTCTTGCGCGTCTGGTCGAGCGTGATCAGGATCTCCAGCACTTGGTCGATGAGCTGGATCTGGAGCTCATGGAGTGAGAAGGGAGGTGCCCGGACGGTCGGCGCCAGGCCGCTAAACGACTGGCCTTGCGTGCCTTTTGGCTATTCGTAAACTTTGACCTTGGATGATGGGTGAGCGGAGTTGCCAGGATGAATAATCTCCACCAGTTGTTCCAGCTGGTCCAGCAGGGTCAGGCCCGACTGACCGAGATTCAGACTAAGCTGGCGTCGAAGACGGTGACGGCTTCCAGCGGAGGCGGTCTTGTTACGGTCGTCGCGGACGGCCAGGGCCGTATACGCGACGTGAAGATCGACCCATCCGTCGTTGACCCTGAGGATGTGGAGATGTTGGAAGACCTCATACAGGCGGCGGTGACCGATGCGCAAGCGCGGGCCCGCGAACTGTACGAGGAAGAGATCGGGCGGATGTCAGGCGGATTGAACCCGTTCAACCTGGGCAGTCTCTTTGGAGGTTCGTAGGCCGGGATGTCGGTCATCGACGATCTGGCCACCGAGTTCGCGCGCCTCCCTGGTATCGGTCGGAA
>JBDHHL010000425.1:0-5031 GCA_039589375.1 Gemmatimonadota bacterium
AACAACATGGCCGCCGGCGCCTGGGAAAGCATCCCGAGCGTGGGCATCCTGGTGGCGATAGCCATCCTCATAATCGGGCACAGCCTGAACCTGCTTCTGGCCGTCGCCAGTGGATTCATCCACGGCCTGCGACTGAACGTCATCGAGTTCTTCAATTGGGGACTGCCGGAGGAGGGCCCTCTCTTCCGGCCGTTCAGGAAGAAAGGAGTGTGATCCTTGGAATCGCTCGTTTTGACCACGGGCTGGCTGGGTATTTTCTCCCCTCTGGCATTAGGTGCCATCGGCAGCATGATCGGTGTCGGCCGGGGCGGCCAGGCCGCAGCGGGTGCGATGCTCGAGGTGGAAGGCGGCTACGGTCGCTTCGTCGGTGTAGCGGCGATGCCATCGTCCCAGACCATCTATGGCATTGTGGTGATGCTGACGTTGGACCGCGTCGTCACGGTGGCCAACTCACCGGGCCTATTCGTTCTGGGGGCGCTCACCGGCGTGGCACTCCTGATCAGCGCGATGGCTCAGGGGAGCGCGTGTGCCGCCTCCATCAACGCCTCGAAGTCGAAGCCCGAAGTATTCGGGATTTCCATCGCACCCGCCGCCGTCATCGAGGGCTTCGCCGTCTTCGTGTTCGTGTTCGCTTTGGTGCTTGCACGCTCGATTCCGACGTGAGGTGATGCATGACCGAGCCAGATGTGAACTCCTCGGGCGTCAAGGTACTCATCGACCGGATTCGCGACGAAGGTGTCCAGTCCGCCCGAGATGAGGCAGATAGGATTATCTCGGAAGCCAAGGCGCAAGCCGCCCGAATCTTGTCGGAAGCCAAAGCGGAAGCCGCGTCCGTGAAGAAGGAAGCGCAGGCCTCGATGGAGCGCGAGCAGACGGCGACCATCGAAGCCCTGCGAATAGCGGCGCGCGACACAGGGCTCGAGCTTCGTTCGGCGATCATGTCCGCGTTCGAGGAGCACGTCCGTCGCCTCGTCACCGATGTGACGACCGATGGCTCCGTGCTCCGCGACATGATCCTGGTATTGGCGGGCAGAGCGGCCGGAGATTTCATCAAGGACAAGGATGCCGTCATCCTCATCCCCAGCCGACTGGCCGATGAGGTCTCGGCAGAGCTCGAGGATTTCCTCAAGCAGTCGTCCGTGGCGTTTTCGGCCGATGTACTGCGGAAAGGTGTCGAGCTGATCCCGTCGAACGAGATCCAGGGTGGAGCTCGCGTGCGCCTGGTCGGCGAGGACCTCGAGATCGACTTGAGCGACGAAGCTCTGTCTGAGATGATGCTGAAGATGCTTCTGCCTCGCTATCGAAGGATCCTGGTCGAGGCGGGGCAGTGACACGACGCTACTATCAGCTCGTAGCCAGCCTTCCGGCGCTTCCCGACTTCCGGCGAGCGAGGCTGTTGCCGCTCGGCCGCCGGCGACTCGTCGCGCGCCTGGCCCTTCTCCATCCGGATGACCTGGAGGAGTTGATGAGGGCCGAGCGTCTGGTCAGCTGGCGCCGCCAACCCGTCACGCGCACGACGGAGCAGATCGTCGCCATGTACGACGAGGTCATGGCCACGACCCGGAACCGGGATCTCAGGGAAACGGTGGACTTCCGCATGAACATGCGGACGGTGATGGTGGCCTTGCGCCTGAGGCGTCAGGGGAGGCGCGCTCCATCCGGCCGCCGCTGGGGTACCGGTCCATACACGCGGATCATCGAAACCCGCTGGGCGGAACCGGAGTTCGGTCTGGCCGCCGTCTTCCCGTGGATCCCCGAGGCGCAAGCGTTCCTGGACCAAGGCGATGCCATGGAGCTGGAACAGCTGTTGATGGGCCAGTCCTGGAGGAAGTTGAGCCAGATCGCCGATGCTAGCCCGTTCGGGTTCGAGCAGGTCTTCGCCTTCACGTACAAGTGGGGCATCCTGCACCGATGGCTTTCTTACGATGCCGAGAAGGCGCGAGAGCGTTTTGAGGAACTGATATCGGAGGTGACAATTGATCACCAGAACCTCTTCGCATGATCCCACGGCGGGAGGCGACGGAGTTCGGCGCGCTCCCATTGTGGCCGTGAAGGAGAGCCTGGTCACGATAGACGTCAGCAACACCCGCGTGATGAAGAACGAGGTCGGTCTCGTTCTGCTGGGAGAACAGCGTCTCAAGTCCGAAGTGCTCCGAGTCCAGAATCAAGTGGCGGACCTGCAGGTCTTCGAGGACACCTCCGGGGTCAAGGTGGGGGACGAAGTCGAATTGACGGGCGAGATGCTGTCGGTGACGCTCGCTCCCGGCCTCTTGGGCACCGTCTACGATGGGCTGCAGAACCCCTTGGCCTTGCTGGCGCAGGAATTCGGCTTCCTGCTGCCCCGCGGCGTGGAACTGGATCCCGTGGATACCGAGAAGCAATGGGACTTCACGCCATCGGTCACTCCGGGTGAGAGCGTGGAGGCTGGGCAGGTCCTGGGGGCGGTGCCCGAAGGGATCTTCGAGCACAGAATCATGGTGTCCTTCGACGAGATGGCGCCTGCCGAGGTGACCTGGATAGCCCGGGGCCACGTCGCCATCAACGATCCGGTCGCTCGGGTCCGCCGTCCGGACGGCGAAGAGCGGACGCTTACTATGGCTCAGCGGTGGCCGGTGCGCCGCCCATTGGCCGACGTCATGTTACGTCGGCGCGTGGCCGAGCGCGTCTACCCGACGGAGCCCCTGACCACCACGCAGCGGATCATCGACACGATGATCCCGGTCGCCCGTGGCGGCACGGCCTGCATCCCCGGACCGTTCGGTTCCGGGAAGACGGTGCTGCAAAGCCTGATCGCCCGCCACTCCTCTGTGGACATCGTCATCATCATCGCCTGCGGCGAACGAGCGGGCGAGGTTGTGGAGACCATCACCGAGTATCCGGAGACAGCGGATCCCCGGACCGGGGGCTCGCTGATGGACCGAACGATCATCATCTGCAACACGTCCTCGATGCCCGTTGCTGCCAGGGAGTCCTCTATCTATACCGGGATCACGCTGGGGGAGTACTACCGGCAGATGGGCTACAACGTCCTGTGCATCGCCGACTCGACATCGCGCTGGGCCCAGGCCATGCGCGAAACCTCGGGTCGAATGGAGGAGATCCCGGGCGAGGAAGCGTTCCCGGCTTACCTCGACTCGTCCATCAAGAGCCTGTACGAGCGGGCCGGCCTCATCCAGGGACCCGACGGCCAAACGGGGAGCGTCACGCTGATCGGAACCGTGTCACCGGCCGGCGGGAACTTCGAGGAGCCGGTGACGCAGGCCACCCTCGCCACGGTGAAGACGTTCCTGGGCCTGTCGGCCGACCGGGCGTACAAGCGCTTCTACCCGGCCATCGATCCCCTCATCTCGTGGTCGCGGTACCTGGACCAGATGAGCGGGTGGTACGGTGAGAACCTCTCCACCACCTGGGTGGAGGACGTGAAGGCGGCCCACGAGCTGCTCCATCGCGGCGATTCCATCTACCAGATGATGCAGGTGACGGGCGAGGAAGGGATCACCATGGACGACTACCTGACCTGGCAGAAGTCGGTCTTCCTGGACATGGTCTTCCTACAGCAAGACGCCTACGACCCGGTGGACACGTCAATGCCGCTAGACCGCCAGCAGAGGAGCTTCGGACTGGTTAAGGAGATCGTCGAGGCGGACTATGACATCGACGACCGGGACGAGGCACGTGATTTCTTCACGCGCCTGATCAGCCTCTACAAGAACCTCAACTACAGCCCCGACGACACCGCGGAATACGACCGCTACCTCAGGGAGATCCGCGAGCTGGTGGATTCGAAGCTCGTGAAGCCCGCGGAAGCGGACGAATAGAGTATTGGTGCGGGCGGACGGTGAGCCCGCACCCCCTTGGGCGCCGGAGGATTCATGCTGGGCTTGTTCCCCGCTTCGCCCATCGACCGCAAGACCCTGAAGAGCGCCCTGCCCGGCTACATCGCCACCGCTCTGATGATCCTAGTGACGCTACTCTGGACCTTCTGGAGCGTCGGAGAGATGTACTACGAGGGGTGGTGGGGCCCATGGTACTCGAAGCTGTTCTACCTGATCCCCTGCACGGTGTGCCTCGTGCTGACGCTGCTGGCATTTGCCTGGCCGCTGATCGGCGGCTGGGCGATCATCCTGATCGGCGCCGCCTTCACGGCCTGGTGGTGGGGTCCGCGCGTAAGAGATGGGATGGACATCGGCCAGCTGCTTGCCCTCTTCCCGGTCAGCGCCGTCCTGGTGATCATCGGCGTCCTCTTCCTGTTCGAGCACCGGCATCGCCAGCGCCGACGCGACGCGGGCTGGACGCCGACGACGACCTGGTTGCGTCGGCACCGGAGGGGCCCGGCTGGAACTGGAAGCAGCCGTGGGGCGGCTATCCCTCGTGGGACGACATCGCGCTCTGGGGCCTATCTCCGGTCGGGTTCGATGACAAGCCGGGTTACGAGGAGGCCCACGCATCCACGTCCGACATGGAGGCGACTGGACTGTGTCGCTACCTGAGCGAGGACGGCTCGAGGCTGCTGGAAGAGCCGCGAGCGACCTGGCGCATGCCCGCTGCAGGCGAGATCATGCGCTCGCTAACCCGACACGGCGAGAACGCCGGCTGCGTGGAGCCCGAAGGATTCGGCACGACCCTGCTGGGACGCGCCGCCTGCGAGGAGAGGCCCGACAAGGAAACACCGCTCTGGGCCCCAGACGCCGCACCGATCTACTACTGGGCGGCGGATGAGTTCGACGAGAATCGCGCCTATTTCGTCAGCTTCAACGGCGCCTTCAACTCGCGGCCGAAATTTTGGGGCGACCCCCGACACAGCTACCGCTGCGTACGCGAGCGTTGAGGTTGATCCTCAGCGTTGGAGCTTGGGGATCCAAGAACCGCTGAAGAGAGAAGCGGCTCAGTCCGCCAACCTCGCGATGTTGCGAGCGCCGGGAATGAGCAGGCGCTGGCCGGCCATGATCCTTCTGTCATCCAGACCGGCGTTCGCCGCGCGGATAGCCGACAAGCTGGCTCCATATCTAACAGCGATCCCACTTAGCGTGT
>JBDHHL010000426.1:0-4318 GCA_039589375.1 Gemmatimonadota bacterium
AACAGTCCTTCATTATTGGCTAATCGACATTCGGTGTTCGTAATTCACAGCGGCCAACCCGTCAGTATCGGTGTGGTCGGGTATTAGGGCCCATGAAGATTGCGAGAACATTGTTTTCGGCTTCCCTCAGCCTCACGCTCCTCTCGGCGCAAGCGGCGGCGCAACCCTCGACCGACATCTACCTGGGCGCTCTTTCCTGGTCGGAGGGGCAGCTGCGAATTGGACCGTTGACCAACATCACGGACCGTGCCGGCTACGACAACCAGCCTCACTTCACTGCCGACGGAAAGAGCCTGCTCTATACTTCGATCCGCGACGATCAGGCGGACACCTATATCTACGACCTCGCGCCCGGGTCGACCCGGCGCCTGACGCACACGGACGAAAGCGAGTACTCTCCCACCGCCATGCCGATGGGCGGCACGTTTTCCGTCGTTCAGGTTGAGGCCGATTCGGCACAACGCCTCTGGCACTTCGATCTCGAGGGATCCAACCGGGGCGTGCTGTTGGCCGACGTGGAACCCGTCGGCTACCATGCCTGGATCGACTCGACCATGGTGGCGCTCTTCGTTCTCGGAGATCCGCCGAGCTTGCAGCTCGCCGACACCGGAACCGGTGTGGCCGAAATCATCGAAACCGGCATCGGCCGGTCGCTACACAGAATCCCATCCAGCAACCACATCAGCTTCGTCCACAAGCTCTCGGAAGACGAGTGGTGGATCAAAGCGCTCGACACGCGCACGCGAGCGGTAACGAAATTGGTGCGGACCCCGCCGGGAATCGAGGATTACGCCTGGACCCCGGAAGGAGCGATACTGATGGGTCAGGGCTCGAAGCTCTTGGTGTGGAGCCCGCGCCTGGACGAGGGCTGGAAAGAGGTCACCGACCTGGCCGCTGCTGGCCTGCAGGGGATTACCCGCCTGGCTGTGAGTCCGGATGGCAAGTTCATCGCGATCGTGGCCCAGGCGGCCGTATAGGGTCGTCAGGCCGCAGTACCCGAAACCGCGGAAGGCTGGGCTTGTAAGCCCCGGCCGTCGGCTCTATCCTTAGTACGATCACGACGGGGGACGTGCAGCGGACGCTCCCTCACCACACAGGGCGACTGCTTAGGGTAGGCAATGGGTGACGTAAGACTTCCCGCCGGGGGACTGGCGGAGTTTCGACGGGCGATCGAGGACACTTCGACCCAAGGTGCCGTGAGCACACTTCGCGAGGCGGGCCGGCGCTTGGCCAGCGATGCCGCGTTGGCTATTGCCGAGCGGGGCGGTCGGCCGTTGCCCGCATTGGCCCTCGAGAGGTTCTTCTCCGAATTGAGCCGGTACTTCGACGATGCCGGCTGGGGCAGCATCGAACACGAGGTAGTCCATGAGGGCATCGGTGCAATGGTAGCACGCGACTGGGCCGAGTCGGACCCGTCCGAGAACCGCGACGCTCCGGGATGTCACGTCTCCACCGGCCTGCTGGCCGAATTGCTCACGCGCGCGGCCGGGCAGCCCGTCGCGGTCATGGAGGTTGAATGCCGATCTCAGGGCGCGGACGATTGCCGCTTTCTCTTCGGCTCGCCGACCACGCTTCTGCTCGTACACAAGAAGCTGGCTCAGGCTGGCAGCTTGGAAGAAGCCCTCACCAGTCTCTAACGGGCCCGCGTCATTCTGTGGTTTGGAGTCCGAATGTCGGGCGCTCGCTCGTCCTCATTCCCTAGTTCTCCTCGGGCCGCAACCCATGAGCCGAGTACTTGGACTGGACTACGGTGAACGCCGTATCGGGATCGCGGTGAGCGATCCCACGCGTACCATCGCCCAGCCGCTACCCACGATTCTCCGGCGACGCGGACGCCGACCGCCGTACGTCAAGATCATGGAGGCCGTCAGCGAGTGGGCTGTCCAGAGTATCGTCATTGGCTTGCCAGTCGAGATCAGCGGTGAGGAAGGCCAACCGGCCGCCGATGTCCGAGCCTTCGGCGACGCGTTGGGGCAAAGGTCCGACCTTCCGATCGAGTATTGGGACGAGCGCTTCACGTCCGTCCGAGCGGAACGCGAGATCGCTCGGCTGGGCCTATCGGCAAAGGCGCGGCGACAAAAGGAACGCGTCGATGCGATGGCGGCGATGCTGATCCTACAATCCTATCTAGATGCACACAGCGAGCGGCAACCTTAGACGTCTTCGCGCCCTGATCCTGGGCTGCGCGCTGCTATTCAGCCCAGGATGTTCAGACGACGATGGTCGTCTTGAAAGGCTCGTCATACCAGAGGGAGCCGCAGTGCGCGCTGTGGCCGACACCTTGGCCGCTCACGGCGTAATCGGTTGGCCGCGGCTATTCCAACTCTACGTGCGGGTCAGAGGGGCCGACTCGCAGGTCAAGGCCGGGACCTATGACCTGCCCCGCGGGGCCGGCTGGTCGCGCTCGCTCGACGCGCTCGTCGTCGGGCGCGTCGTCACGGTGGCGGTCACGATACCGGAAGGCTGGACCATCTCGCAGATTGCCGGACGGATAGCGCCCATCGCCGAGATTCCGGAAGACTCCGTCGCGCAGCGACTGCTCGACCCCGCTCTTGCCGAATCCCTGAAAGTGCCGGGCCCCAACCTCGAGGGCTACCTATTTCCCGAGACCTATCGGTTCGCGCAAGCGGTCCCGGCGGAAACGATCGCGGCGGAGTTGGTCGGCCGCTACCGGGAAATCTGGACGCCGGAGCGCCTGGCCACCCTCGACTCGCTCGGGATGAATGAGCGCGAAATAGTCACCCTCGCCAGCATCATTCAGAGCGAAGCGCGCTGGGAAGACGAGATGCCGCTGATCTCCGCCGTCTTTCACAACCGGCTGCGTCGGCCGATGCGGCTCCAGGCCGACCCCACCGTGCAGTACGCGCTCGAGTCGCGCCAGAGCAGGCTGCTCTTCAGCCACATCGATTCCGTGGCCGACAACCCGTACAACACCTACACGCATGACGGCCTTCCTCCCGGCCCCATCGGGTCGCCGGGTCTCTCGGCCATCGATGCGGCACTGAAGCCAGCGTCGGTCCCCTACCTCTACTTCGTGGCCGGTGACGACGGACGCCACGAGTTCTCTCGCACCCTGCGCGAACACAACCGCGCCATTCAGCGGCTACGCGGCAACCACGACTGACGCAGGAACCGGCCGACGGAGGCTCAGATGCTTCAGCGACGCCTACGCCTCATGATCATCACCGATCGCGAGCTCGCCGGCGAGCGAGACTGGATGGCGGTCCTCGAGGACGCCCTGCGTGCCGGTGCCACCGCGGTCCAGCTCCGCGCCAAGGAAGCTAGCAGCGCCGAGCTACTGGAGATGGCGCTCGCCGTGAAGCCGCTCGTCGACCGTTACGAAGCGCTCTTCCTGGTCAACGACCGTTTCGACATCGCGCTGGCCAGCGGCGCGCATGGCGTTCACCTCGGCGACGATGACCTGCCGGTGCACGCCGTGCGCCGTGTTGTTCCCCGCGATTTCGTCGTCGGCCGATCGGCTGACACCGAGGCCGATGCCAGCACTGCAGAAGCCGATGGCGCCGACTACCTCGGGGTGGGCTCCGTTTTCGGCACGACGACCAAGAAAGAGGTCATCGGTGAGGTGATCGGGACTGGGCAACTGGCGCGCGTCGCCGCCTCAGTCTCGATCCCGATCGTCGGCATCGGAGGGGTGACCGCCGAGAACGCGACCGACGTTATCGATGCCGGCGGCGCCGGGGTGGCCGTCGTCTCCGCTGTGATGGCCGCAGCGGATCCCGCCGCCGCGACTCGAGCCCTCTTACAAGCGACGGCGCGTCGAGCCGACCGAGACGTACAGCAGTAAGTCGGGCGTGTTTAGCCGCCCTCTTCCGGACGTTCGATGTAGGAGCGCGCCTTCGGGGGGGTGATCGCCCGGCCCGTAACTTCCCGCTCGCTGAGCAGCCAAACGAGCAAACGGTCACGGTCGCCGCGCGGCAACCGCCAAAGCCAGTCGTCCTCGGGCTCAGGTGGCCACTGCAGCCACACCGCGAGCACCCAAGCAAGAATCGCCGCAAACGCGAACACCTGCGTTATCGGCCTGCTCGGCACGTACGACGCCAGCAGGCCCTTGAACCCTTCGGCCATCTCCCGCAGATCGAGGATCGGCGTCTGCGGCAGATTCGTGTGCGCCCATATGAACGGCAGCACCGAGTACTTGAGCGCAGCGAGAGCGAGGGCCACGGCTCCGAGGGCCAGCACGACTCGGGAGCGATGCGCCGCGTAGCTGGCGTTCCACGCGAAATAGAGTAACGCGGCCAGCACCAACCACTCGAGTAGGCCTGGCGGTGGCAGTAGCAGGGACACGAGCTGTGCGGTA